>NZ_JBXAST010000056.1:0-20844 GCF_058809645.1 Azospira sp. MPR-E4
GGATCGGGCATGGTCGGGGCGCTATGGTTATACGGGGCCCTGGGGCCTGTGTTGTGGCCCTGAGTGTAGCACCCCCATGTTGCCGTCGTAAGGCCGTCCCCGGACCGGCCCTGGCCCCGCCTAGTGCCGGTTGAAGATGCGGGTCTGGCCCTTGAGATCCACCAGCAGGGTGTCGTACAGCTCCCGCCGTACTTCCCGCTGCTCCGGCGTCGAATCGAGCACCGTGCAGCCCCGCTCGCAGCTGGGGTTGGAAGCCTCCCGTCCCGGCGCCCCGGCGGGCAGGCCTGGCACTGCCAGGCCCCGGGCCTTGGGCTTTTCCTTGAGCAGTTCCTTGATGTCCTCGGCCGGTACATGGCCTTCGATGAAGTAGCCGGCAACCCGGGCCGTATGCACCGACTCCACCGCGGCGGGGACTTTCAGGCGCTTTTTCAGGGCCGCCATGTCCTCCGTTTCCTTCATGGTGACGCTGAAGCCGTTTTGCCGCAGGTGCTCGGCCCAGTCGATGCAGGCCAGGCAGGGCACCGGGGCGAACACTTCCACCGGCGGCAGGTTTTCCGCCGCGCCGAGGGGCGCGGCAGGCAGGAGGGCGGCCAGCAGGGCCGTTGCCAGCAATCGTTGCATATGAGTTTTCCCTGAGAATGTGGGACTGCGGAAAAGCCGCGCCCTTTTTTTGCCATTCTCGCCCCGGGGCGGGCGGCAAAACAACCCTTCCTCTGCCATGGATTTGGCGCTGGTGGCCGATCCGTGATGGATTGCAGCCGTGGCTGCGGGGGGCTGTGCGACAATGGGCGCCCCAAATTGTTCCCGTTTCCCGTCTTCCACCATGGATTCCCCCCGCTATCTGGAAGCCCCGACCGGCCAGGCCCTGGAGGCCGTGCTGGCGGCCTGGCATGAGAGCCTGCCCGGGTATTCCGTCCTCGCCCTGGTGGCCGAGGCCAGCGCCGAGGCCGTGCCCCTGCTGCAGGCAGCCTGCCGCAGCGCCGGCGTCAGTCTGGCCGGGGCGGTCTTCCCGGCCCTGCTGCAGGAAGACGGGGCCTTGCCCCGGGGAGTGGTGCTGCTGCCCCTGCACGGAGCGCCGCCGCCCCTGCTGGTGGAGGGCGTGTCCCGGGCCGAGGCGGTGGCGCCCCTAGCCAGCCGTCTCGCCGCCTATGTCGATGCCCAGCTGGACGACGATACCGAGGCCACCCTGTTCTGCATCTTCGATGCCCTGGTGCCGAACATCGCCACCCACCTGGATGCCTGGTACCTGGCCCTGGCCGACCGGGTGCACTACGCCGGGGTCAATGCGGGCAGCGAGCGTTTCGTTGCCATCCCCTGCCTGTTCGACCAGGAGCGCTGCATCGCCGACGGCGTGCTGCTGCAGCTTCTGCCGGGCCACCAGGGCGCCGTGCTCGAACACGGCTTCCAGGTGCCCGAACAGGTCATCACCGCCACCTCCGCCAGCGGCAACCGCATCGTCCAGATCGACTGGCGGCCGGCCCTGGAGGTCTATGGGGAAATGATGGCCAGCCAGTACGGGGTCAGCATCGACCGGGACAACTTCTATACCTACGCCGTGCATTTCCCCTTCGGCATCCTGCGGGCCGACGGCGAGGTGCTGGTGCGCATTCCCGTGGCCCTGGACGAGGGCGGCGGCATCATCTGCGTCGGCGAGATTCCGCCCAATTCGGTGCTGACCCTGCTCGACGCCCGCAGCGGCGCCGAGCGCTGCGTGCCCCAGCTGGCCGCCAGCCTGGCCGCCATGCCGCGCTCCGGTGCCGACCTGTTGCTCTTCTACTGTGCCGGGCGCCGTATGCACATGGGCCCGGCCGGGATGGACCGGGAGCTGGCCGAACTGGCCCGGCGCCTGGGGCCGGTCAAGCTGTGGGGCGCCCTTTCCCTGGGCGAGATCGGGGCCGCCGTCTGCGGCGGCTACCCCCTGTTCCACAACGCCACCCTGGTGGGTCTTCCCTGGAGCGGTTCGTGGTCGGTGCGGTAAACGACGAACAGGCCCTGGCCATCCTCTACGACCTGGCGCTGACCATCGGCGGCGAGGTCAATGTGGCGCCGCTGATGGTGCGCACCCTGCAGCGCTTCATGTACCACACCGGCTTCCCCGTCGGCCTGTGGCTGGTGGAGGAAGAGGGGGCGGCCGACGGCCGCTGTCGCCTGGAACTGGCCATCGGCGACTACCACCTGATCCGGCGCCAGGGCGAATCCCTGGCACTGCCCGCCGCCCTGGTGCAGGGCGGCCCGGCCCTGTTCGAGGCCGGGGCGCTGCTGGCCGGCCTGGCCCTGCGCAAGCCCCTGGGGGTGGTGCTGCGGCTGCCGGTGCCGGGGCAGGGGGTGATCCTGCTGCTGGGGGCGGCCAGACCGGCCACCCGTCTTTCCCTGCCGGAGCTGTTCTCCCCCATCCTGGAGCGCCTGGGCCGCTCCATCACCCTGTGCCGCAGCTACGAACTGGAAGTGCTGCACCGGGTGGAGCAGACGGCCTACTACGACCCGCTCACCGGCCTGCCCAACGCAATCCTGTTCAACAACACCCTGCACCAGGCCGTGGTCCGGGCCCGGGCCACGGGCCGCTGGCTGGCCCTGGTGCACCTGGATGTGGACGACTTCCGCGCCTTCAACGAGGCCCGCGGCAGCGACCTGGGCAACCGGGTGCTGGTGGCCCTGGGGCAGCGCTTCGGCGCATCCCTGCAGCCGGGGGAGCTGCTGGCCCGCATCGCCGGCGACGAATTCATGTTGCTGCTGCCCGACCTGGGGGGCTGGGACGATGTGGACGAGCGCATCGTGCGCACCCTGCAGACCAACCGCACGCCCCTGGAAATCGACGGCGAGTCGGTGGAAATCACCTTCTCCGCCGGCATTGCCCTGCTGCCCGCCGATTCTGAGGATGGCGACACCCTGGTGCGCCACGCCCAGATGGCCCTGCACCAGGCCAAGCAGGAGGCCCGGGGCTATTTCCGCCTCTTCGACGGCGAGCAGGACAAGCGCACCCACGCCCGCCGGGAGATGCTGCGGCGACTCGACCTGGCCATGGAGAACAAGGAACTGCGGCTGTACTACCAGCCCAAGGTGGACATGCCCAGCGGCCGGGTGCTCGGCTTCGAGGCCCTGCTGCGCTGGTTCCATCCGGAGCGGGGCATGGTGCCGCCGGGAGAATTCCTGCCGGTGGTGGAAAGCAGCGACTTCATCATCCGTCTCGGCGAGTGGGCCATGCGCGAGGCCCTGGCCCAGGCCGTCTCCTGGCGCCGCGCCGGGCTGGAGACCTGCATCAGCGTCAATATCGCCGGCCGCCACCTGCAGCTGCCCGATTTTCCCGAGCGGGTGCGCCATGCCCTGGCCGACGTGCCCGGCGCCCGGGCCGACTCCCTGGAAATCGAGATTCTCGAGTCCTCCATCCTGGATGACATGGCCCACGTGCGCGAGGTGATGCGGGCCTGCGCCGGCATGGGCGTGCGTTTCGCCCTGGACGACTTCGGCACCGGCTACTCCTCCCTGGCCTATCTGCACCAGTTGCCTGCCGCCACCATCAAGATCGACCAGTTCTTCGTGCGCAACCTGTTCGAGCAGCGGGAAGACCCGGCCATCATCCAGGCCGTGGTGCAGATCGCCCAGGTCTTCGGCCGGGAACTGGTGGCCGAAGGGGTGGAAGACCCGGAACACGGCATGCTGCTGGTGGCCATGGGCTGCCATATCGGCCAGGGCTTCGGCATCGGCCGGCCCATGGCGGCGGAGGCGGTCCTGCCCTGGGTGGCGGGCTACCGGGCCCGCCGGGAATGGACGGCCCTGCAGGGCCTGGCCTGGCACCAGGGGCTGTACGAGCTGTTCCACCTGCGCCATGAGCACCGCCAGTGGCGCGAGCGGGTGTCCGCCCGGCTGGCGGAGAGGGCGGAGGCGGCCCTGCCGGCCTTCGATGCCTGCGGCCTCAGCCAGTGGCTGATGATTGCGGCGCCGGGTGGCGCTCCGGCCCAGGTGCGGGAGTGCTTCCGCCTGCTGGGGGAACTGGCGCAGCAGGCCCGGGGCCTGGAGGCGGCGCGGCAGAATCCGGCGGCACCCGCCACCATGGCCCTGCTGGGGCAGATGTTCGCCTCCTCCGACGCCCTGCTGCTGCTGCTGGACGAACTGGGGGTGCGCCTGGCCGCCCGCGCGGCGGCCTGAGCATCCTCCCGCGCCGCCGGCCTTTCCCGGGCAATGGGGAGTATCCGGGGGGTTTGGGGTAGAATACGCGCCTGCCAAAATTTCCCTATCTCGATGAAAACCACTTTCCTCGACTTCGAACAGCCCATCGCCGAGCTTGAAACCAAGATCGAAGAACTGCGCTTCATGCAGGACGATTCCGCGGTGGACATCTCGGAAGAAATCGCCCGCCTGGAAAAGAAGAGCCAGGGGCTGACCAAAGACATCTACGCCAAGCTGACGCCCTGGCAGACCGCCATGGTGGCGCGTCATCCCCAGCGTCCCTACACCCTGGACTACGTCTCCCGCCTGTTCACCGACTTCGAGGAACTGCACGGGGACCGCAGCTTTGCCGACGACAAGGCCATCGTCGGCGGCCTGGCCCGCTTCAACGGCCAGCCCTGCGTCGTCATCGGCCACCAGAAGGGCCGGGACACCAAGGAAAAGATCTACCGCAACTTCGGCATGCCGCGCCCCGAGGGCTACCGCAAGGCCGAGCGCCTTATGAAGCTGGCCGAGAAGTTCCAGATTCCCGTGTTCACCTTCGTGGACACCCCGGGCGCCTATCCCGGCATCGACGCCGAGGAGCGGGGCCAGTCCGAGGCCATCGGCCGTAACCTCTACGTCATGGCCGAGCTGAAGACCCCCATCATCGTCACCATCATCGGTGAAGGCGGCTCCGGCGGCGCCCTGGCCATCGCCGTCGGCGACACGGTGCAGATGCTGCAGTATTCCACCTATTCCGTGATTTCCCCCGAAGGCTGCGCCTCCATCCTGTGGAAGAGCGCCGAGAAGGCCAACGAGGCGGCGGAAACCATGGGCATCACCGCTTCCCGCCTGAAGACCCTGGGCCTCATCGACAAGATCGTCAACGAACCCGTGGGCGGCGCCCACCGGGATCACGGCGCCATGGCCCAGAACCTGAAGAAGGCCCTGCAGGACGCGCTCAAGGGCGTTTCCGGCCTGTCTACCCAAGAACTGCTGGCGGCCCGCTACGAGCGGCTCATGTCCTATGGCCGCTTCAAGGAACAGCCGGTCTCCTGACCTGCCCCGGCGGATCGCCGACCGCCTGGCCCGGTTGCTGGCGGCGGCCGATCCCCATTCCGTTCTTCCCGCTTCCCCCCTTTCCACTACGCCCGTCCTTGCCGTCGGCCTCTCCGGCGGCCGGGATTCCGTCGCCCTGCTGGCGGCCCTGGCTGCCCAGGCGCCGGCGCGGGGCTGGCGTCTGCAGGCGGTGCATGTGCACCACGGCCTGTCGCCCCATGCCGATGCCTGGGCCGCCTTTTGCGGCGACCTCTGCGCTCGCCTCGGCGTGCCCCTGCAGGTGCACCGGGTCAGCCTGCCCGAGGCCCGCCCGGCGGGCCTGGAGGCAACCGCCCGGGCCGCCCGCTACCAGGTCTTCGCCGGCCTTACGGCCGATGCCCTGATCCTGGCCCACCACCGGGACGACCAGGCCGAAACCCTGCTCTTCAACCTGCTGCGGGGCAGCGGCCTGCGGGGCCTGGCGGCCATGCCGGGGCGGCGCCTGCTGTCGCGTCCGGGCCATGGGCCCCTGCCGTTGCTGCGTCCCCTGCTGGAAACCTCCCGGGCCGAACTGGAAGCCTGGCTGGCGGCCGAGGGACTGGGCTGGATCGAGGACGAGAGCAACGGCGACCGGGCCTACGCCCGCAATTTCCTGCGGCATGAGGCCCTGCCCCTGCTGCAGTCCCGCTTTCCCGCCGCCGTCAGCCTCGGCCGGGCGGCGGTGCTGGCGGGGGAGGCGGAGGACCTGCTGGAGGAACTGGCGGCCCAGGATCTGGCCAAGGCCGCCGTCGGCTCCCGCCTGCAGCAGGCGGCCCTGGCCGGCCTCTCCAGTGCCCGGGGGCGCAACCTGCTGCGCTGCTGGCTGCGCCGTCATGGCGCCCCCATGCCCGAGGCCCGGGCCCTGGCGGAACTGTGGCAGCAGCTGGCCTGCCCCCGGCCTGACCGCCAGGTGGAATGGCGCTGTAGCGAGTGGGTGGTCCGCTTGTGGCGCGGAACGGTGTTCCTGGACCATGAGCCCCTGCAACCCCCGTCTTCCCTGGCGGAGCCGGCAGGCCCCTTCGTCATGCCTGTCCCCTGGGCCTTCGGCAGCATCGGCGGGCGGGAGGTGATCGGCCAGGGCGTGGCCCTCGCTCTGTGCGGCGAGGCTGCCCGCTTCCGCCTACGTCAGGGCGGCGAAACCATGCAGCTGCCGGGACGGCCCCGGCGTCCCCTGAAAAAGCTGCTGCAGGAAGCGGACATTCCGCCCTGGCAGCGGCAGCGCCTGCCCCTGCTGTGGGTCGGCCAGACCCTGGCCTGGGTGCCCGGCATCGGCATCGCCGCCGACTGCCTGGCCCGGGCCGACGCACCCGGCTGGCTGCCCGAGTGGCGGCCGGCCGAGAGCGCCAGCCTGTCACTGTCACCATTGCCCTGCGACGATCCCGATGCCCCATATTGACCTGCGCACCGTCATCCTCCTGGCCGGTTTCATGACCGCCCTCATGGCCGTGGTGCTGTTCTTCGTCACCCGCAGTTTCCCCCAGCGCATCCGGGGCATCGGCCACTGGGCCGGCGGCACCCTGGTGGGCGTCTTTTCCGGCCTGCTGTTCGGCCTGCGCGGGCTGATCCCCGATGCGCTTTCCGTGCTCCTGGCCAGCCTGCTGCTGTACACCGCCCTTTCCCTCTGGCTCAGCGGCACCGAGCTGTTCTACCAGCGCCAGCCTTCCTGGCGCTTCCAGGCCCTGGTCAGCGGCGTCGGGCTGGGGCTGCTCACCTGGTTCCTGCTGGTGCAGCCGGATACCAACGCCCGCCTGGCGGTGGCCGGCCTCAGCCTGCCCCTGTTCTACGGGCGGCAGCTGCTGGTGGTGTTCCGCTACGGGCGCCCCGGCTTCATCAGCCGCTTCTTCTGCCTGGTGCTGCTGGCCCAGATCGGCGTGTTGCTGCTGCGCGGCAGCAGCGCCCTGGTGCCCGGCCTGGGCAGCGATTTCCTGGAGCAGACGCCGATCCAGGTGGTCTATCTCACCGCCTACCCCATCTGCACCCTGATGATCACCGTGGGGTACGTGCTGCTGGCGACGGACCGCCTGCGGGGCGAACTGGAATATCTCTCCAGCCACGACTCCCTGACCCAGATTCTCAACCGCCGGGCCTTCGTCGAAGTGTGCGAGTGGGAGATGGCCCGGGCCCGGCGCCACGGCCGCGCCCTCTGCCTGCTCATGCTGGACCTGGATTTCTTCAAGAAGATCAACGACACCTACGGCCACCAGGCCGGCGACCTGGTGCTGCAGGGCTTCGTCCAGCGGGTCGGTGCCGTGCTGCGCCGGGGTGAGCATTTCGGCCGCTACGGCGGCGAGGAGTTCGTGGTGCTGCTGCCCGATGCGGACCTGGAACAAGCCCGCCAGGTGGCCGAGCGCATCCGTCTGACCACCGCCGAAGGCCCGGCCCAGCTGCCGCCGGTGACGGTGAGCATCGGCGTCGCCGCCCTGGAAGCAGCCGACACCAACCTGGACTGTCTCCTGTCCCGGGCCGACAACGCCATGTACCTGGCCAAGGCCAACGGCCGCAACCGCATCGAGGTGGCTGCTGCCGGGACCGGTGAAGAGGGGGCCGGGGGTTCGCCGGGTGCTCCGGCGCCGTAAGACGGGGGCGCCGGAGAAGAGGGTCAGAAGTAGGACAGCCAGCCGCCGGGATGCCGGCGTTTGTAGTCGGCAAAACGCCGGCACAGGGGATACAGGGCCGGGACCGACAGCAGGGCCAGGCCCCAGATCTGCCAGACCTGCCCGAAGCCGTAGCGCTCGCCCTGGGTGGGGCCCCACAGCGCCAGGCAGAGCAGATTGAGCAGATGCAGGGCGTAGAGATGGACGACGTAGAAGAACATCGGCACCCGCCCCAGCACCGCCAGGAAATTCCAGGAGTGTCGTTCCAGGACGGCCAGCCCGAGCAGTCCGCTCCCCAGGGTCAGCAGCAGGAACAGCAGGGAGGGCGGATATTTGGTCAGGTTCAGCCAGTCCATTAGGGTGGCCAGGCCCGTTCCGGCGCCGGCCAGGGGATGGTCCCCGTAGCCACCCAGCCCCCGCAGCAGGACGAACAGGGCGAGGGCACCCAGGCCCGCCAGGGCAAGGCGGCGCCGGCGTTGCTCCGGCGCACTGCCCTGGGCAAACCAGGGCCCCAGCCCGTAACCCAGCAGGATGACGCCGATCCAGGGCAGGACCGGGTAGGAGGTGCGGGCCGCCAGTCCGGGGGCCAGTTCGATGATGGCGCGGTCGTGCAGGACGGCCCACACGGCATGGGCTGCCGTGCCCGGAGGGAAGTGCAGGCTGTCGAGCAGGTTGTGGCCGACGATGATGAGGAGCCCCAGGGCCAGTTGTCCCGCCCGGGGCAGCCACAGCAGGGCGGCCAGAGCCAGCATGGACAGGCCGATGGCCCAGATCACCTGCAGATAGAGCATCCTGGGGGGGAAGGCGAAGGTCCAGGCGAAGTTGATCAGGCTCAGCTCCAGCAGCACCAGGAAGAGGCCGCGCTTGGCCAGGAAGGCGCTGGCGGCGCGCCGGGGATCGCCGCCGGCGCCAAGGTGCCGTTGCCCGTAGCACCAGGCGCCAAGCCCGGTGAGAAAAACGAAGACCGGGGCGCAGAAGTGGCTGGCGAAGCGGGTGAAGAACAGCCCGGGCGAGGTGGTGTGCAGGTCCATCGGGTCGGCGACCTGCTGGTGCAGGAAAAAGAACTCCCGCACGTGGTCCACCACCATCAGCGCCATGACCAGGCCCCGCAGGGCGTCGATGGCGTTGATGCGCTGATTTCCGCCGGGCATCAGAACTTGGCCTGCATGCCCAGGGTCACGGTGCGGGGCGCGCCCGGCGTCACCCAGTACACGTCGTAGGAACTGGCGTAGTAGGTCTTGTCGAACAGGTTGTCGATATCCAGGGAGAAGCGCAGGGTCTTGCTCGGCTTCCAGTAGGCCATGGCCCGCATGGTGGTGTAGCTGGGCAGTTCGAAGCTGTCAATGGAATTGCCGGCCCGCTTGCCCACATAGGTGGCGCCGGCGCCAAGGCCGTAGCGGCCGCCGGCCAGGCCGTCTTCATACATGGCCAGCACGCTGCCGCTGTTTTTCGGCACGTTGATCAACCGGGCGCCGACCAGGGCGGCGTTGCTGTCCTTGGTGATCTCGGCATCGATATGGGCGTAGTTGGCCAGCACCCGCACCTTGCTGGTCAGTTGTCCGGAGAAATCGAATTCCAGGCCGCGGCTGCGGGCCTCGCCGGCGGCGATGGCGTAACCCGCATTGGCCGGGTCGTTGGTCAGCACGTTCTTCTTGTCGATCTCGAACAGGGCCAGGGTGCCGCCGTAGCGCTTGTCGGGCGATTCGTATTTGAGGCCGGCTTCCCTGGACTCGCCCCGTTCCGGCGCAAAGGACTGGCTGGCCGCATCGACGCCGTTGTTGGCGCGGAAGGATTCACTGGCCAGGACATAGGCGGACAGGGTGGGGGTGGCCAGCCAGGTCAGGCCGACGCGGGGGGTGGTGACGCTGTGTTCCTGGGAGGTGCTGATACCCGTGTTCCGGTTGAGGATTTCCTGCCGGAAGCGGTCGTGGCGCAGGCCCAGCAGCAGGCGCCAGCGTTCCGCCAGGCTCATCTGGTCCTGCAGGAAGAAGCCGGTGGCGTGCTGGGTTTCCAGGGTGTTGGTGGGCGTGGCGGTCAGGGCCAGCGGCGTCTGTCCATAGACGGGGTTGAGCACATCCAGGCCGTAGGTGGTGGTGGAGCGGCCCCGCCGCATCAGCTGGTCCAGTTCGAAACGGTAGCTGTCCAAGCCGGTCAGCACTTCATGCTGGAGCCAGCCGGTGCTGAATTTGCCGAGGATTTCGCCCTGGAACGACAGGTCGTTGGAACTGTAGTCCCGGTAGCGCCGCTCCCGCTCGATGACGGGAGCGCCGGCGCTGGTCCAGCGGATGCTGCCGGCAGTGCGGGGGCTGGCCTCGGTGGAATAGCCTTCCAGGCTGGTGGTGCGGTAGGCCAGACCAAACTTGGCTTTCCAGGCATCGGCCAGTTCATGTTCCACCGTCAGATGGTGGGTCTTATTGTCGATGGTGATGTCACCGTCTCCCGGCTCTCCCAGGAAGCGCTCCCGGGGAATGCTGCCCACCTTGCCATTGACCGCGATCACCCCCCGGTCCATGGGCGCCTTCTGGCGCAGCAGTTCCAGGTCGTAATTGACGATGGTGCCGGCGCCCAGGAGCCAGGTGAAGGAGGGCGCCACCAAGTAGCGCTGGCTGTCCACCTGCTCGCGGAAACTGCCTTTGTCCTCATAGGCCAGGTTAAGCCGGTAGGCCAGGGTGTCGCTGATGGGGCCGGTGGAATCGAGGGTCGTCCGGTAGGTGTCGTAGCTGCCGACATACATTTCCAGGGCGTGGCCGGATTTGAACTGGGGCTTCTTGGTGACGATGTTGAGGATGCCCCCGGGTTCGCTGCCGCCGTACAGGGCCGATGCGGGGCCCTTGATCACTTCCAGCCGTTCCACGTTGGCCATGTCCCGGGGAGCGTTGTAGCCCCGGTTCCCGGCAAAGCCGTTGCGCAGGAAATTGGCTCCCGTGTCCGGGTTGCCGGCAAAGCCGCGGATGGAGAAGTTGTCCCACAGGCCGCCAAAGCTGTTCTGGCGATTGACGCCGCTGACATAGTCGTAGGCTTCCTCGAGGCGTACCGCCCCGATGTCGTCGATGGCCTGGCGGGGAACGACCCGCACCGACTGGGGGACTTCCCGCAGGGGCGTCTCGGAACGGGCCACGCCGGCCTCGTCGCTGTAGT
Source organism: Azospira sp. MPR-E4 (assembly GCF_058809645.1). Classification (NCBI taxonomy): domain Bacteria; kingdom Pseudomonadati; phylum Pseudomonadota; class Betaproteobacteria; order Rhodocyclales; family Rhodocyclaceae; genus Azospira; species Azospira sp. MPR-E4. Next base: position 10,956 of record NZ_JBXAST010000056.1, read on the forward strand.
AGTCCTGCCCTTCGCTGCGTCCCACCACATTGATTTCAGACAGGGTCAGGGAAGGTTCATCGGCCAGGACACAGTGACTTGTGCCGAGTAGCAGTACGGCCGCAGCGAGCGGCTTCAGTTTCAGGCTGACAGACATGATTTTTTTGTATGTGATTGGGAGTGGGGTTGCGAATCGAAAATGGGGACCCGCGCCATAGCCGATGAGGCGCGTAGTACGGCTGCGGCTTCCGGCGGGCTCCGAAGCGGAGGCGCAAGAACGGCCGCTAATATACTTTGGATGGGAATTATTCTCAAATAGAAGTCGCGCAATCGTTGGCGACATTTCGTCGCCGCGCGATTCTTCGGCTTCAGAACACCAAGGCGCCTGTGAGGTGGCCGACCGGGGCCGCCAGGACGCGGCGCGGTGCGGTGGGGGCTTGGAGGCCGGGGCGGCCCCGCAAGGTGTTCAGCGGTGGCCCAGGAGGGCCTGGAAGTCGGCGGCGGGCATGGGGCGGCCGAAGAGGAATCCCTGCACCTCGTCGCAGTCGAAGCGGCGCAGCATGGTGGCCTGCTCGGCGTTTTCCACCCCTTCGGCGACGGTGCGCAGGCGCAGCTGGCGGGCCATGGTGATGACGGCGCTGACGATGGCTTCGTCGTCCGGATTGCTGCACAGCTCGCGGATGAAGCTCTGGTCGATCTTCAGCTTGTCCACGTTGAAGCGCTTCAGGTAGGCCAGGCTGGAATAGCCGGTGCCGAAATCGTCGATGGACAGCTTCACCCCCAGGCCCTTGAGGGCGGTGAGGGTTTCCAGGATGGCCGCATCCTCCCGGATCAGCAGGGACTCGGTCAGCTCGAATTCCAGGCACTCGGCCGGCAGGCGGTTTTCCTGCAGGGCCCGGGCGGCGATTTCCACCAGGCGGCTGCGGCGGAACTGCACCGGCGACAGGTTGACCGCCATGGTCAGGTCCGTGGCCCCGGCCTCGTGCCAGCACCGCAGCTCGCGGCAGGCCTCGCCGATGACCCATTCGCCGATGGGGCCGATGAGGCCCGTGTCCTCGGCCACCGGAATGAATTCCCCGGGGGGCACCAGGCCCCGCTCCGGGTCCCGCCAGCGCAGCAGGGCCTCGGCGCCGAGGATGCGGCCGCTGGCCAGGTCGAACTGGGGCTGGTAGTACAGCACCAGTTCTTCCTTCTCCAGGGCCCGCTGCAGGCGGTTCTGCAGCTTGAGGCGGGCGGCGGCCTCGACGTTCATGGCGGCGGTGAAGAAGCGCAGGGTGTTGCGCCCCGCCTCCTTGGCCGAGTACATGGCCGTGTCGGCCTTCTTCATCAGGGTGTCGAAATCCTCGCCGTCGTCCGGGTAGAGGGCGATGCCCAGGGAAAAGGTGACGTTGAGGCGGTGGCCGTTCACCCGCACCGGCTCGTGCATCTGCTCCATCAGCTTGCCGGCGATGCTGCCGGCGCTTTCCGGGTCCGCCAGTTCGGGCAGGACGATGACGAATTCGTCGCCACCCTGGCGGCTGATGGTGTCCGTCTCCCGCACGCCGCGGCGCAGGCGCTCGGCCACGGCCTGCAGCAGGCGGTCGCCGATGGGGTGGCCCAGGGTGTCGTTCACCAGCTTGAAGTGGTCCAGGTCGAGGAACAGGATGGCCACCCGGTTGGCGCTGCGGGCCGCCTGGCCCTGGGCCTGGAGGAAGCGGTCGCGCAGCAGCACCCGGTTGGGCAGGTCGGTGAGGGGATCGTGGTGGGCCAGGTATTCGATCTGTTCCTCGGCGCTCTTGCGTGCCGTGATGTCCCAGAAAATGCCTTGGATGCCGTTGATGCTGCCGTCGGGGGCGTAGGTGGGCGTCTTGACGATCTCGATGTAGCGCTTGCGCTGCTCGCTATCGAGGGAAACCATTTCCTCGATCAGGTTGAGGGTCTCGCCCTGCAGCACCCGCAGGTCGTCCTGGCGGTACTTGGCCGCCAGATCCGCCGGATACACCTCCCGCGGCGAATGGCCCAGGATGGCTTCCCGGGGCTTGCCCAGGTGGCGTTCCAGGGCCCGGTTGGCGAAGGTGATGCGGCTTTCCCGGTCCATGCGGTAGAGGCACTGGGGCATGACCTGGACCAGGGATTCGTAGAGGGCCTCGCTTTCCGCCAGGGCCCGGTAGGAGCCCTGGAGCCGGGACAGGGAACGGCGCACGAGAAAGAAGAGGAGGGTGCAGGTGATGGCGACGAAGGCCCAGCCCTTGTAGTTCTGGATCAGGGTCAGCTGGGCCGTGTCGCCCGCCACCAGGGCCGCCAGCCGGTCCGAGAGGGCGATCCAGAGGGCCGCCAGAAGGCCGTAGAGCCCGGCCACCAGGCCGGCCTGTCCATTGGGGGAGGGGGCGGCGGGAGCGGGCGGTTTCATGACGGAATACCTCAGGGTCTGAGCAGTTGGGCCAGTTCCACGGCGGTGCGCACGCCCATCTTCTCGAACAGGTGGGCCCGGTGCACTTCCACCGTGCGCATGCTGATCTGCAGTTCGTCGGCGATGACCTTATTGAACTTGCCCACCAGGATCAGTTCCATGATCTGCCGCTCCCGGGTGGTGAGGGTGTCCAGGCGGGACTGGACGGAGGCGCTGATGGCCTGCTTTTCCTGGTTGCGGGCGTCCGCATCCATGGCCTCGATGACCCGGTTCACCAGTTCGTTGTCGTTGAAGGGCTTTTCGACGAAATCGAAGGCGCCCTTCTTCAGGGAGGAGACGGCCATGGGTACGTCGCCGTGGCCGGTGAGGAAGATCACCGGCAGCTTGAGGCCCTTGCCCTGCAGGTGCTCGAACAGTTCCAGGCCGCTCATGCCGTCCATGCGGATGTCCAGCAGCAGGCAGCCCTGCAGGCTTTCGCCGGAGGCGTTCCAGGCCTCCAGGAAGGCTTCGGCGCTGGGCCAAGTGGCGCTGGCGACGCCGCGGGACTGCAGCAGCCAGGAAAGGGCGTCGCGGATGGCTTCGTCGTCGTCGATGATGTGGGCTTTGGGGCTCACGGCTTACTCCCAGTCGAGGGGCAGGGTGAAGATGAATACGGTGCCGCCTTCGGCCCCCGGTTCGAACCAGAGGCGGCCGCCGTGGAATTCTATGACGGAACGGCAGATGTTGAGGCCCATGCCCATGCCTTCCGTCTTGGTGGTGAAGAAGGGGGAAAAGAGCTTTTCCGCCACTTCCGGGGGAATGCCGCAGCCCCGGTCGGCGATGCACACTTCCACCTGGTCGCCCAGCAGCTGGGCCTCGACGATGAGCTGGCGCCGCTCCGGCGGGGTGGCGGCCATGGCGTCGATGCCGTTGCGCATCAGGTTGATCAGCACCTGGCCCAGCAGTACCGGGTCGGCCAGCAGCTTGGGCAGGTGGGCCGGCACCAGGCGTAGCATGTGCACCTGCTGCTTGCGCGCCAGGGGCTCGATGAAGGCGATGCTGTCCTCGATCACCTCTTCCAGGTGGCAGATGACCCGCTGGGGCTCCCGCCGCCGCACGAAGTCGTGCACCCGGCGGATGATGCGGCCGGCCCGCTGGGCCTGCAGGGCCAGCTTGTTGAGGGCGCCGGAGATTTCCTCCCGGGTGTAGTCCCCCGCCTCCAGGCGGTTGAGGCAGCCGGTGGTGTAGCTGGCGATGGCGGAGAGGGGCTGGTTCAGTTCGTGGGCCAGGGTGGAGGCCATTTCCCCCATGGTCACCAGGCGCGCCGTCTGTTCCAGTTTCTCCTGCTGCTGCCGCTGCAGGGCCTGGGCCTTCTTCCGCTCCGAGATGTCCACCACCGAACTGATCCAGCCGGTCTGCTTGCCGTGGGCGTCGATCAGGGGCGTGGCGTACACCATGGTGTTCACGATGTGGCCGTCCCGGTGGCGGATGCTGGCCTCGAAGCCCTCGTTGGGGGCGTGGCCGGTGAGCACCAGGGCGTTCTGCTCCTCGTGGGTGTCCAGGCTGTCCGGGTTCCAGTAGGGCAGGGGCGGGCTGTGGCCCACCAGTTCGTCGGCCCGGTAGCCGCTCATGCGGCAGAAGGCCGGGTTCACGTAGGTGATGCGGCCGTCCATGTCCCGGGCCCGCATGCCGATGATCATGGAATCCTCCATGGCCTGGCGGAAGGCATGCTCGTCGCGCAGGGCCTGTTCCGCCGCCAGGCGCTTCTTGATCAGGCCGCGGATGGCGAAAAGGCTCCAGAAGACGCCGATGGCCAGGACCACAATGGCGCCGGCCAGGACCAGTTGGGCCGGGTTGCCGGCGTTGCGGTAGGCGATGCCCTGCAGCATGAGGCCGTGGCCCGGCGGGTCGAAGGGCAGCTCGTAGGCCAGCCCGGGCTCGCCCTGGATGTTGGACTTGCTGGCCAGCACCGCACCGCCGTCGTCCAGGATGCGCAGCTGGTATTTCTCGGCAAACCACCAGGGCACCAGGTGGTTGAGCATGGACTTGAGGGAATAGGCCATCACCAGCATGCCGGCGAAGTCGCCCTGGCGGTAGATGGGCACGAACAGGTCGATCTGGCTGTTGCCGCCGGCGGCCCGGTAGGGGTCGGTGTAGGTGGCCTTGCCCAGCTTGCGGGCGAAGTCGAAGGCGTCCCGGGTGATGGGGCCGCCGAAGATGTCCAGCTCCTGCCGGTCGGGGATGCGGTTGGGGTAGGCCTGGACCAGGTTGCCGCCGGCGTCGAGCCAGATCACCTGTTCCACTTCCGGGTTGTTCTTGACGATGTGCTGGGCCTGCACCTGGAACACCGTCGCCGGCGTGCCGCCCTTGGCGGCGCTGCCCATGTCGAGGCCGGTACGGTTGAGCTGGTCCTCGTTGCCCGACATGTGGAAGCGGAAATTCTGTTCCAGCCAGAGGATGTCGGCGATGAGGGTGGCCCGTTGCTCCTCCACCTCGTTGCGGTGCAGGAGCCACAGCAGGCTGACCAGGGAAATGACCAGCAGCCCCACCGCCAGCTTGGGCATCAGCAGGGTCCAGCGGGGCCATTGCAGGACGCTGCCCGAGGAAGGAGCGGAAAGTCGTTTCATAAAGCGCAATAGTACCCCAGGAGGTGCGTCCCGTTTGCCTCTCCGCGGCTTCATGCTGCGCTGCAGCTAACGGATAACCACAATGGCGACCCCGGCTTCAGGGGCAGAGAATGCGCCCCCATAACTACATCGGGGTCCGTACGGAAACCCCGGGAGCCATCTCAATCAGCAGGAGTGACCATGTCTCACAAGCCTTTCTACAAGCGCCTGTATGTGCAGGTGCTGTTCGCCATTGCCCTGGGGGTTGCCCTCGGCGCCTTCTTCCCGGAAACGGGCGCCACCATGAAGCCCCTGGGCGACGCCTTCATCAAGCTGATCAAGATGATGATCGCCCCGATCATCTTCGCCACCGTGGTGGTCGGCATCGCCAAGATGGGCGACATGAAGGAAGTGGGCCGGGTCGGCCTGAAGGCCCTGATCTACTTTGAAGTGGTGTCCACCGTGGCCCTGGCCATCGGCCTGATCGTGGTGAACATCCTGCAGCCGGGCGCCGGCATGAACGTGGATCCGGCCACCCTGGATACCAAGGCCATCGCCAACTACGCCGCGGCGGCCCATAACCAGAGCACCACCGATTTCCTCATGAACATCATCCCCAACAGCGTGGTGGATGCCTTCGCCAAGGGTGAAATCCTGCAGGTGCTGCTGTTCTCCGTGCTCTTCGGCCTGGCCCTGTCCCGCCTGGGCGACAAGGCCAAGCCCCTGGTGAAGATTCTCGACGAGTTCTCCCACGGCCTCTTCGGCGTCATCGGCATGATCATGCACTTCGCCCCCATCGGCGCCTTCGGTGCCATGGCCTTCACCATCGGCAAGTACGGCATCGGCTCCCTGAAGCAGCTGGGCTTCCTCATGGCCAATGTGTACATCACCTGCGCCCTGTTCGTCTTCGTGGTGCTGGGCCTGATCGCCAAGTTCACCGGCTTCTCCCTGCTCAAGTTCCTGGCCTACATCAAGGAAGAGCTGCTCATCGTGCTCGGCACCTCCTCCTCCGAGTCCGCCCTGCCGCGCATGATGACCAAGCTGGAAAACCTGGGCTGCCACAAGCCCGTGGTCGGCATGGTCATTCCCACCGGCTACTCCTTCAACCTGGACGGCACCTCCATCTACCTGACCATGGCGGCCATCTTCATCGCCCAGGCCCTCAACGTGCCCCTGACCCTGACCGAGCAGCTGACCATCCTCGGCGTGCTGCTGCTGACCTCCAAGGGCGCGGCGGCCGTGACCGGCGGCGGCTTCATCACCCTGGCGGCTACCCTGGCCACCCTGGGCGGCAAGCTGCCGGTGGAAGGTCTGGCCCTGCTGCTGGGGGTGGACCGCTTCATGTCCGAAGCCCGCGCCATCACCAACCTGATCGGCAACGGCGTCGCCACCATCGTCGTCTCCAAGTGGGAAAACGCCCTCAACACCGACCGCATGACCCGGGTGCTGAACGGCGAAACGGTGGAAGAGGCCGACGAGCCCGAAGCCGTGTCCGACGCCGTGCTGCATCCGGCCGATCTGGTCCGCCCGGTGGGCAAGGCCGCCTGACCCTCCAGGTAGCCGCCAATCAAAAAGCCGCCCTCGGGCGGCTTTTTCTTTTTCCACCCTCCCTGCCGATGGCCTGGATTAGCGGTTCTCCAGCCGGTTGTAGTCCAGCCAGCCGGCCTCGACGGGGGCCTGGCGCCGGTATTCCCCATTGACATAGTCGCTCAGGGCCCAGAAGGCCGGGCTGCTGCGGCGCAGGCCGTAGGTGTCCATGAAGCGGGTGTAGTCCCGTTCCGAGGCCAGGGCCGCCAGGTCCCGGGCGAAGGAGCCCAGGCTGGCGCGGGGCACCCGGTAGAAAGCGTTGGGATAGGCGGTGGCGATGCCGGGCAGCACGTCCAGGCTGTGTTCTTCCGGGGCGATGGCCAGCTTTTCGATGAGCACGTAGGTGACGTTGCGGTGGCCCGTGTTGCGCAGCAGGGTGAAGATCCGGGGCGGGCGTCCCGCTTCCTCCACCAGCAGCAGGCTGCTTTCCGGCAGCCAGGCCAGGGCCTTGCCGGCGACCCGGGCCAGATTCTGCAGATTGGTCTGCAGGGCCGCATCGGGCAGGGTGTCGAGAAGGTGCTGCCGCGGCAGCACCGGCTGCAAGCGCTGTTGCAGACGTTGCAGCAGTTCGCGCTCGGGCTGCTCCCGCTCCTGGTAGGCGATGCCGCTTTCCTGGTCGAAGCGGGCGATGCTGCCGTAGACCCGTTCCCGGGTGTCGCCATTGACGTCCCGGTACCAGTGGTCCCGCACCCGGATGCGGGCCTCCCGGGGCAGCAGCATGAGGAACTGGGATTCCCCCTCCATGCGCAGGAAATCCATGTACAGCCGCGTCGTCAGCTGGTGGCCGATATTGCCGAAGACGTCGTAGCCCGCCACCAGCAGGTAGTGGATGCGCTCCAGCAGGGGGTAGCTGAGGACCCAGGCGGTCTTGGGCTTTTCGCCCACCAGCCCCTTCAGTACCGTGGCGCTGTCGAAGTGGCGGTAGATGGTGAGGGCGGCATTGTCGTTGCGGCCGCCGCCGTCCCAGATCAGGTTGAGATTGACCTTGGCCGGGCTGTCGAAGCGCTGCTCGTAGTAGCGGGACTTGGCCTGGAGATAGCGGGTCTCCTGGGCGCTGTAGCGCATCCAGGGGGTGAGGATCGGCGTCTCGCTGCCCTTTTCCGCCGGCAGGCTGAGGTTGCGGCTTTCCCGCAGGAGAAAGGCTTCGTCGGATTCGGAGACGCTGTCCGGGTTCTGGAAGAAGACCCAGAAATGGTCGTCGATGACGTTGAGGGCCGTCTGGCCCCGGCACACCGGGCCCTTGATGAAGCCCATCACGGTGAACTGGGCCTCGTCCAGGAGGAACTGATAGCGGGCGCGGACCGGGATGTCGCGGAAGGCAAGGAAGGGATTGGCCGCCACTTCCGGCGCGTAGCCCGGCAGGCGCTCCACCCGGTAGGCGGGCTGCAGGAACAGTTCGCGCCAGCGGGCCATGCGCCCCGGGCCGAGGGCGTAGGGCATGTGGTTCTTGGCGACGATGGTCTCTTCCACCGGGCGCAGGCGGTAGTGGAAGTGTTCCACCTCTGGATCGTCGAAGGGGCGCCGGGTGGCGATTTCCTGCACTGCCTCCCCCGGGGCGCTGCGGGAGCGCACCAGGCGGAAGTAGCGGGGGCCGTTGCTACCTTCGGCGGCGCCCTCGAAGTAGAGGTTGGCAAGGAACAGGTGCTCGTAGAGATAGCGGGCCATGAGCCGGGTCTTGAGGTCGGCACCGTTGAGGAAGCGCTCCCAGGCATCCACCTGGGCCTGGAGGGCTGGCGTCAGGGGCTGGGGGCCTTCGGCGGGGGCGCCCTGCTGCAGCCATTTCTTCAGCAGGGCCACTTCCGCCGGCGCCAGGGCCGGCAGGCCGAAGGGCATGCCCCAGCCCGGATTGCGCCGTTCCAGGGCGTCGTATTCCTCGATGGCCGGGCAGGACTGCTGGCGCGCCAGGGAAAAGTCGATGTCCCCGGCCACCGGCTGGTCGGGCACCAGGGGATGGGCCGCCTTGAGGTCCAGGGCCCGGGCCAGGAGACTGGCCTGGAGGGCGGCGGCAGGAGTGTCGCCCCGCTCGTTGAGGATCGGGTGGAAGCCCTTTTCGCGCCACTGGGAGGCTTTCTCGGCATCGATGAAGAGGCGGGTCGGCGACTCCTCCCGCAGGCGGGTGCCGTTATAGACCTCGATCTTGCTGCTGCCCCGGGCCACGCCTTCCCAGGAGCCCAGCTTGATCTGGCAGGGGGCGTCGTAGCAGGAGTGGCAGACGACGCAGCGGCTGTCCAGGATGGGCCGCACCTGCTGCTGGAAGGAGATGGCGCCGGGCCGGGGCGCATTGTAGCGGCCCCCATCGGCGGGGCCGAAGCGTTGATCCAGGTCGTGGCGCACCAGGGCGGTACAGCCGGCGAGGAACAGCAGCAGGACGGAGGCGAATCGCAGTTGCATACCGGGGCACCAGGTGAGGGGAGGGCACGGGTCTGAACGGCGCATGGGGCGGGCATGGGGAGCCGGCATTGCCGGCGGTCGGCCCTGGATGCGCTTGGGCGAGGGGTGCCCCTGGAAATGGGCGCCCCTGGCTGCACGCCATTCTAGCGGAGCCCCGGCCGGCGTGCTGCCCGGGTCCTGGCGATGCCTAGCGGGCCCAGGCCAGGCCGACCTGGACCAGCATGAGGACGGCCATCAGCAGCAGGGTGTGGTTGAGCCAGCGCCGGTAGGTGGAGGCGTCCATGCGGGACTGGATGCGCATGCCGGGAATGAGACAGGCCACGGCCAGCACGGTGAGACCGGCGCTTTGCCACAGGATGGCGGCGGTGAATTCGCCGTGGGCGGCCAGGGTCCCGGCCTGGGTCAGCTTGCCGACGATGAAGCAGAGGTTGAACAGCTGCACCGTGGCCACGGGGGAAAGGTCCAGGCCGATGAAGTAGATGGCCAGGGGCGGCACCGAGACATTGACGGTGCCCGAGAGAATGCCGCCGATGAGGCCGAAGGCCGCTTCCGAGGTGCGGCGGTGGCGGCGCAGGAAGGACCAGTCGAGCTTCTTCAGGCGGTTGAGGTTGATGGAGACCAGCATCATCAGGGCCAGGGCCAGCTTCAGGGGCTCGGCCGGCAGGCCGATCAGCAGCTGGGTGCCCACCAGGCTGCCCAGCAGCACGTAGGCGGCCAGGCGCCAGTGCTTGAGCAGGCTGTTCCGCCAGTTGCCGCCGCGCAGGATGGAGAGGATGTTGAGCAGGATGTTGGGCAGCACCGTGATCAGCACCGCCGTCTTGAGGTCGGTGAGGAGGGCGATGCAGGGCGTGGTGATGAGGGGGAAACCGACGCCGATGACCCCGTGGGCGAAGGCGGCGATACCGACGATGAGGGCGATGCAGGCCAGCAGCAGGGGCGGGGAGAGCAGATCGTGGGG
>NZ_JBXAST010000057.1:0-20640 GCF_058809645.1 Azospira sp. MPR-E4
CCGTTAAACTCTCACCCCCGCCCGGGAACCCCATCGGTCAGCCCGGCACTGCAAAGGCCCGCCATGAAACAGATTCACGACATCGACACCCTCCTCCTCCTCGCCCTGGGCATCGCCGCCAAACGCCGCCCGGCCGAACTGCTGGAGATCATGGCCGCCATCGATTTCCTGCAGGGCAACATCCCCGGCGAGGCCAAGCTGAGCGAGGCCTTCGCCCGCCTTTCCGGCCTGGGCTTGGTTCTGGCCGAGGACGGCGGTTTCCGCCTGAGCCCGGCGGCCGAGGAGATGGTCAGCAACCTGCCGAAGAAAGGCGAGGCCGAAGAGCGCCTCTTCCGCGTCAAGGATAACCTGTCCACCTTCAAGCCCGAAGGCGAACACGCCGCCGTGGCGGTGGCTACTGAGGACATCAAGGCCGCCATCCAGGCCCACCGGGAAGCCGGCAAGGGCGGCGCCAAGAACCTGCTGATGCCCAAGCCCAAGCCCGTGGAAGACAAGCCCCGCCCCGGCCAGCGCCAGCGCAAGCCGGCCCCCAAGGCCCGGCGCCGGAGCTGAAGCACCCCATGAGCGACGCTCCCACTTCCCCCGATGCTGGGCTGAACGCCCCGGCCGACCTGTCCTTCGCCAGCCAGCCCCTTTCCGCCGGCCTGCTGGCCACCCTGGAACAGCTGGAATACCGCAGCATGACGGCCATCCAGGCCGCCAGCCTGCCCCTGGCCCTGGCCGGCCACGACCTGATCGCCCAGGGCAAGACCGGCAGCGGCAAGACCGCCGTCTTCGGCCTCACCCTGCTCAGCCGCCTCGACCCGCGCCGTCTGGAAATCCAGGCCCTGGTGCTGTGCCCCACGCGGGAACTGTCGGAGCAGGTGGCCCAGGAACTGCGCCGCCTGGCCCGGGGCGAGGAGAACGTGCGCATCCTCACCCTCTGCGGCGGCAGCCCCATGAAGCCCCAGGTCACCAGCCTGGAGAACGGCGCCCACATCGTGGTCGGCACTCCGGGCCGCCTCATGGACCACCTGGAACGGGGCAGCCTCACCCTGGCCGCCCTCAACACCCTGGTGCTGGACGAGGCCGACCGCATGCTGGACATGGGCTTCCACGACGCCATCGCCTGGGTCATCCGGCGCTGCCCGGCGGAACGCCAGACCCTGCTCTTCTCCGCCACCTACCCGCCCGGCATCGCCGAGCTGGCCCAGCGCTTCCTGCGCCAGCCGAAGGAAGTGAAGCTGGCGGAACAGCACGAAGGCAGCAAGATCCGCCAGCGCTTCTACGAGGTGAAGCACGAGGAACGGCTGCAGGCGGTATGCACCCTGCTCAAGCACTACCGCCCGGCCAGCACCCTGGCCTTCTGCAACACCAAGCAGCAGTGCCGGGACCTGGTGCAAGTGCTCTACGGCCAGGGCTTTTCCGCCCTGACCCTGAACGGGGACCTGGAACAGCGGGAGCGGGACCAGGTGCTGATCCAGTTCGCCAACCGCAGCTGTTCCGTGCTGGTGGCCACCGACGTGGCCGCCCGGGGCCTGGACATCGCCCAGCTGGAAGCGGTGATCAACGTGGACGTGACGCCGGACCCGGAAATCTACATCCACCGCATCGGCCGCACCGGCCGCGGTGACGAGGACGGCTGGGCCCTGAGCCTGTGCAGCCCGCGGGACCGGCGCCGAGTGGAGACCATCGCCCAGATGATGGGCATGGAGCCGGAATGGCACACCCTGGGCAGCCTGCAGAGCGGCAACGAGGCGCCCCTGGTGCCGCCCATGGCCACCCTGCTGCTGCTCGGCGGGCGCAAGGACAAGCTGCGTCCCGGCGACGTCCTCGGCGCCCTCACCGGCGAAGCCGGCTTCGCCAAGGAACAGGTGGGCAAGATCACCGTCACCGAGCAGGTCACCTATGTGGCCGTGGCCCGCAACATTGCCCGGGAGGCGGTGCGCAAGCTGGCCAAGGTCAAGGGCAAGAGCGTCAAGACCCGCCTGCTGGAAGACTAGGCCGGCGGGGCTTCCCCCGGCGAGGAGGGCGAGGCGGCGGCCCACAGGGGCGCGCCGCCCTGCTCCAGGTAGCAGAGGTAGGTGCGCAGGTCGAATTCCAGCTGGTGGTAGTCCGCCTCCATGTGCCGGCACAGCTGGTAGAAGGCCTTGTCGTGCTGCCGCTCCTTGAGGTGGGCCAGTTCGTGGACCACGATCATGCGCAGAAAGGCCTCCGGCATCTCCCGGAACAGGGCCGAGACCCGGATCTCCCGCTTGGCCTTCAACTTGCCGCCCTGGACCCGGGCCACCGTGGTGTGGGTGCCGAGGGCGTTGCGCAGGTCGTGCAGCTTGCTGTCGAAAGCCACCTTGCTCGGCGTTTCCGCATTGCGCAGATGGCGCCCCTTCAACTCCAGCACGTAGTCGTACAGCGCCCGGTCGGTGCGCACCTCGTGGGCCCGGGGATAGCGTTCCAGCAGCCAGGGCGCCAGCCGGCCCTGGCCGATCAGGTGCTGCACCCGGGCCGCCAGCTCGGCCGGATAGCCGGCCAGATAATCCAAGGGTCGCTTGTTGGTCATGGTAAAGATTGAGGGCCGCTAGAAATCGTAGCGCAGGCCCAGGGTGAGGAAGTGGTTGCCGTAGCGGGAATGGGCCGAGCTGCGCGCTTCCAGGTGCAGCCGGGCCGAGACCCGGGGCGTCAGCCGGGCCCGGTAGATGAGGCTGTTGGCGATGATGTCGGCGCCGGGCAGGATGGCCTCGTCGATGTCCATGCGGGCGTGGCCCAGCAGCAGGCTGTGCTCCGGCAGGCCGTAGGGGCCCAGGTCCAGCAGCAGGGTGGCCTTGCGCAGGCGGCTGCGGGCGATGGCCGACATGGCGTCGTTCTCGGCGTAGAGATAGGGCATCAGCACGAATTCCGGATAGCCGCCCCAGTTGCCGTAGGCCGTCACGGTGTGCTGGTCGCCGCCGAAGCGGTTGGCCATCAGGGCCAGGCTGAGGCCGCTGGGGGCGTGAGCCAGGGTGCCCTTGAGGCCCGCCAGGCCGTAGCTGGCGTTGAGTCCGTAGCGGGCCAGGTAATCGCGGAAGGCGCCCACCTCCGACACCCGGTAGGCCTGGCCGTCGATGAGGGCGGTGAAGCCCCGCCCCAGGGGCTGCTTGAAGCGGCCATCGGCATAGACGGTCTGCAGGGTGTCGCGGCCGTAGTAGTGCCACAGCTGCAGCTTGTGCTCCGCCTCGTAGGCCACCCCCGTCATCCACACGCCCCGGTGGCCGACCACGGTGGAAGGATCCAGGGTCTCGCCGTTGCGCGCATCCGGCCGGCCCCGGCCGTCCACCAGCAGGGAGGTGTAGGTCTGCTGGGACATGCTGCGGAAATCGGAAAAGCTCACCAGGCCGTCCAGGCCCGACATCTGGCCGACGTAGCCCAGGGTCAGGGTGGTGCCGGGCAGCTCCCGGCTGCTCAGCACGTAGGCGTCGAACAGGTTGGGGATGATGCGGTATTCGTAGCTGTTGATGAGGGGCGACTGGATTTCCTGGCGCCCCAGGGTCAGGCGGCTGCGGCCCCGGCTGTAGATGAGCTGGGCCTCGCCCCACAGGGAATAGGGGCGCTTGTCCAGGCCAAACATGTAGGCGTCGGTCTGGCGCGGATTGTCCCGGGCCAGGCCCAGGTCCTGGGTGGTGTACCAGGCGGCCCGCAGGCGCCAGCCCCGGTAGTCGCCGCTCTCCAGGCCCAGCTTGCCGCCGAAGCCGGCGGTGTTCTGGTTCGGCCGGCCGCCCTTCTTGTCGTCGAAGACGTACATGGCCTTGCCGTAGCCGAAGAAGGTGGTGCCAGCCAGGGCCTCCGCGGCATCGTCCCCGGCCCGGCCCTGGGTGGCGCCGCCCAGGAGGCAGGCCAGGCCGAGCAGGCGAAGGCAGCGCCCCACGCCCGCCCCTATTGCCATTCCACCCGGTTGCGGCCCAGGTCCTTGGCCCGGTAGAGGGCGGCATCGGCCCGGGCGACGATGTCCTTGGCCTGGTCGTCGGGGCGGTAGGTGGCGACCCCGAAGCTGGCGGTCTTCTGCCGCACCACCGGAAACTCGTTGAGCTCGAACACCCGGCGCAGGTCCTCGGCCAGCACCCGGGCCCCCGCCTCGTCCGTGTGGGGGCAGACCACCATGAATTCCTCGCCGCCCCAGCGGCCTGCCAGATCCGTCTCCCGGGTGTGGCGCTGCAGCAGCCGGGCCACTTCCAGCAGCACCTGGTCCCCCGCCTGGTGGCCGTGGCAGTCGTTCACCAGCTTGAAGTGGTCCAGGTCCAGCAGGATCAGGCTGAAGGGCTGGCCGAAACGCTGGGAGCGCTGGATTTCGCTTTCCAGCACCTCGTCCAGCTTCATGCGGTTGAACAGGCCGGTCAGCTTGTCGGTGACGGAAAGTCGCTCCAGCTCCCGGTTGAGGGCGCTCAGCTTGCGGTTGGAGTAGATGACCACGGCCAGGACGAAGGCGGCCACGGCCAGGCTCTTCCACAGCAGGCTGTAGTCGGTGTGCTGCTCCACCTTGATGGCCACGTGCCGGTTGGCGATGGCCTCCCGCTCCTGGGGCGTCACGGTGCGCACGCCCTTGTCCAGGATGTCCCGCAGCAGGGGTTCGTCCTTGATCACGCCGATGCGCAGCTGGTTGGTGTAGGCGGGAATCTGGCCGGCGATCTTGAGGTTGAACAGGCCTTCCTTGCGGATGGCGTAGGCGGCGACGATGAGGGAGCGCACCGTCAGGTCGGCCTTGCGCTCGGAAACCAGGGAGACGGCCTCCGGCTCGCTGCCGGTGAGGATCACCCGCAGGTTGGGGAAGTCCTTGCGGATGCGCTCCTCCACCATGGTGCCCCGGGGCAGGGCCACGATCTCGCCGCTGAGGCCGAGGAGGTCGCCGACGAAGGCGTGCTCCTCCCGGGTGACGATGATGTTGGGATCGGTGAACACGGGAGCGGTGAAATTCAGCCAGCGGTCCCGTTCCGGACTCTGGTTGAGGAAGCTCATGAGCTGGCAGCGCCCGGCCTTGGCGGCGGCCAGGCTTTCGTCCCAGGTCCGCACCGGCAGCAGCTCGATGCGCAGGCCGACCCGCTGGGCCACCAGCTGCACCAGGTCGGCGCCGATACCCTCGTGCCGCCCCTGCTCGTTGATGCGCTCGAAGGGCTCCCAGTCCGGATCGACGCACATCTTCACCGACCGCACCCTGTCCAGGTAGGCCTGCTCGGCAGCCGTGAAGACGATGGACGCCGGCTCGGAGGCGACGCCGGGCAGCGGACTCAGGGAAAGGCAGGCGGCGCACAGGGCCAGGGCTGTCTTGAGGGACATGGGGACTAGGCAGGTTGGAGGGATCGTCACTGCCGATGCCCGGGCAGCCTGGGCTGCGGAAGGCGCCATGCCGATCACGGCACGGGCTCCGGCCCATCTTTTTCTGCCGGCAGTATAACGGCCCGCCACCGCTGAATTGGCTCGACTATGTCACACCGCGGCGGGGGTCCGCTGTCCGGCCGGGCAGCCTGCCGCCTGCCGTTCCGGGCCGGAAACCGGGCGCCCGCCCCGACGGGGGGGGGCGAAGGCCGGCGCCTAGGCCAGACGCCGCCCCAGGGGCTGGGGCACGGGCACCGGGCGGCCGTCGTAGCCCACCGCCACCATGATGAAGCGGCCCCGGGTGCACAGGCGGCACTGGCCGGTGAGCAGGGCCTCGGCGTGCAGCAGCACTTCCACCGTCATGGAACTGTTGCCGATGGCCACCACCCGGGCCGCCAGGTCGGCGATCTCCCCCTCCAGCACCGGCGCGTGGAAGTCGATGCGCTCGGAAGCGGCCATCACCACAGGCATGCGGGCCTGGCGGCTGGCCGCCACCATGGCCGCCTTACCCAGCCAGGCCAGGGCCTGGCCGCCGAAGAGGCTGCCGTGGTGGTTGGTGTGGCCGGGAAAGACCATCTCCACCATGGCCGTCACCGGGCCGATGCCGGGCAGCTGGGCGAAGCTCTCATCGTCCTCCTGCAGCGGCGCCCCTGGACCGTCCACCGCCACCAGGGTGAAGTGGGCGGTGGCGCTGGTCTCCCGCAGCCCGGTGGCCAGGTCCTCCGCCGCCAGGGCCACCTCCACCTGCACCGAGCGCCGGCCCCGCTGCACCACCCGGCCGGACAGTTCCACCAGGCGCCCCTGGGGAATGGGCTTGCGGAAGTCGATGCGGCCGCTGCTGGCGGTGACCATGGGCCGGCGGGTCTCCCGGGTGGCCACCAGGAAGGCCAGCTTGTCCATCATGGCCATGGCGGAACCGCCGAAGAGGGTACCGTGGTGGTTCACCTGTTCGGGAAAGACCACGTCCACCATGAGGGTGGCCTGCTGCTGCCGCGGCGAAGTGGACGAAGTGGGGGCGGGATTGGCTTCTACGGGCTGGGCGGCCGTCCCCACGACGGCGCCGATTTCCATTGCTTCCATGCGCATGCGCAACTCCTTGGATGAAGCGGAGCGGGAGCATCGGAGAAGGGCGAACACCCCGGGCCGCGGCAAAGCGGCTCGGAGCGGCAGGCAGCCGAGAGCGGACAACGATGACAGTCAGGGAATGCGCGCATTTACCTTCCTCAGGGGACACCCCGCCCCAATTAGGATTGATATGAAGTAATGCCGCGGCAGGTCTCCTGACTTGCGGGTCGTCACGTTGCGCCAGCCTTCCCGGCAGTATCGCCAGTGGCAAAGAGTGGAGCGCAACGCTCGCCGCCTACAGTTGCGGGGGCAGTTCCGGACTGGAGTCGGGGCGTCGCCGCCCTGTCTCGCACCGGATTCCCTTTTCATCCCCTGGAGGGGGGAACCGAAGCGGGGCCAGTCTAACCCGCCCCGACCGATTCGCCAAACGCCGCGCCTGGCGCGGCGGATTGCCCAGCCCGGGGGGAGTGGGCTATCATCCGCCCCGATTCAGGTGCCGTGCCTCGCGCTCTGCGGGGACGGTGAAACGGGAAGCCGGTGACTCCAGGGACCACCCAGGACAGTCCGGCGCAGCCCCCGCTGCTGTAAGCCAGACGACGCTGCCTCACGCCACTGTGGTTCATCACGGGAAGGCCGGCAGGGAAGGATGAAGGCAAGCCAGAAGACCGGCCTGACATCACAAGTTGCACCATTCCCCGGGGTGACGGGAACGGTTCTGGTGATTTGCCGCCTCCTCGCTGTTCCATCCGCCGCGGCCCTTTATCCGACCTGCCACAACTCCCCCGCCTGGTGCGCCACCGTCATGCTCGCCGAGGGAGAGACTCATGCACATCATGGAAGGCTTCCTGCCCATCGAACACGCCGTGGGCTGGAGCGTCGCCGCCGCCCCCTTCGTCGCCTGGGGCATCCGTTCCGTGAACCGCCGCATCCGCGAAAATCCCGAGCAGCGCATGCTGCTGGGAGTGGCCGCCGCCTTCACCTTCGTCCTCTCGGCCCTGAAGCTGCCCTCGGTCACCGGCAGCTGTTCCCACCCCACCGGCACCGGCCTGGGCGCCGTGCTCTTCGGCCCTGCCGCCATGGCCCCCATCGGCGCCGTGGTGCTGCTGTTCCAGGCCCTGCTGCTGGCCCACGGCGGCCTCACCACCCTGGGCGCCAACATCTTCTCCATGGCCGTGGTGGGACCCTTCGCCGCCTACGGCATCTTCGCCCTGGCCCGCCGCCTCAAGGCCTCCCTGGCGGTGAGCGTGTTCCTCGCCGCCAGCCTGGCGGACCTGCTCACCTACGTCACCACCTCGGTGCAACTGGCCTGGGCCTTCCCCGATCCGGTGGGCGGCTTTGGCGCCTCCTTCCTCAAGTTCGCCGGCATCTTCGCCCTCACCCAGATTCCCCTGGCCATCAGCGAGGGCCTGCTCACCGTGGTCATCTGCAACGCCCTGGCCCGCTTCAACCCGCAGGAACTGCAGGACCTGGGCGTGGCCCCGGCGCCGGAGGTGCGGGCATGAAGCGCCACCAGAACCTGCTGCTGCTCATCGCCGTGGTGCTGCTGGCGGCCCTGCCCCTGTGGCTGGTGGAACGGCCCCTGGGGCCGGACGGCCAGCCGGCGGAAATCTTCGGCGGCGCCGATAGCGAGGCCCAGGCCCTCATCACCCGCATCGCCCCGGACTACCAGCCCTGGTTCCAGCCCCTGCTGGAACCGGCCAGCGGCGAGATCGCCTCCCTCCTCTTCGCCCTGCAGGCGGCCCTTGGCGCCGGCTTCATCGGCTATTACCTGGGCTGCGCCCGCACCCGGGAAAAGCTGCGCCGGGAACAACGACGCGGTGAAGCGGCGGCCCGGCGCGAAGACGAGGACCAGGAAGGGCCGGCGTGCTGATCGAGCAGTCGGCCTACGCCAACCGCTGGCGCGGCGTGGCGCCCCAGGCCAAGGGCCTCTTCGCCCTGGGCGGGGTGACGGCCGCCTTCGTCGCCGCCGCCACCCCGGCCGCCGGGCTCGGCGTGGCCGCCCTGCTGGCGGCCGTGACCATCGGCGGCGCCCGGGTATCGCCCCTGCTCTATCTGCGGGTGGCGGCCCCGGCCCTCTTCTTCCTCGCCATCAGCGCCCTCTCCCTGGCCGTCTCCGTGGATGAGGGCGGCCTGCAGGCCACCGCCGCCGGCACCCACCAGGCCGCCGTGGTGGCGACCCGCTCCCTGGGCGCCCTGGCGGCCCTGCTGTTCCTGGTGCTGACCACGCCCCTGAGCGACCTCATCGCCCTGCTGCGCCGCCTGCGCACCCCCGAGGTGCTGCTGGACATCATGGTGCTGTGCTACCGCACCCTGTTCGTCTTCGCCGCCGCCCTGCAGGACATGCGCGCCGCCCAGGCCGCCCGCCTCGGCCACCTGGACCGCAGCCGCCTGCTGCGCAGCCTGGGGCAGATGGCCGCCCACCTCACCCTGCAGGTGTGGCAGCGTTCCCACGCCCTGCACCTGGCGGCCCTGGCCCGCAACAACGACGGCCCCCTGCGCTTCCTCGGCAGCCGCCACCCCCACGCCCGGCGCGATGCCGGCCTGGCCGGCGTGGCCGCCCTGGCCCTGGTGCTGCTCGCCTGGAGCGGCCGGTGAGCGTGCCCCTGCTGCAGCTGGAGGACGTGCACTACCGCTACCCGGACGGCAGCGCGGGCCTGGCCGGCTGTTCCCTGGGCGTGGCCCGGGGCAGCCGCAACGCCCTCATCGGCGCCAACGGCTCGGGCAAGACCACCCTCTTCCAGCATTGCAACGGCCTGCTGCGCCCCGCCGCCGGCCGGGTGCACTACGCCGGCGCGCCGGTGGACTACGGCCGGGCCGGCCTGCGCGCCCTGCGCAGCAAGGTGGGCCTGGTCTTCCAGAATCCGGACCGGCAGCTTTTCTCCGCCAGCGTGCGGGAGGACGTCTCCTTCGGCCCCCTCAACCTGGGCCTGAGTGATGCCACCGTCGCCGCCCGGGTGGAAGCCGCCCTGCAGGCCGTGGGCATGGACGACCTGGCCCACAAGCCGGTGCAGAACCTCAGCTTCGGCCAGAAGAAGCGGGTCTGCATTGCCGGCGTACTGGCCATGGAGCCGGAGCTCCTGGTGCTGGACGAACCCATGGCCGGCCTCGACCAGGCCATGCAGGAGGAACTGCTGGCGGTGCTGGACGGCCTGCACCGCCGGGGCATGACCATCCTCCTGGCCACCCACGACATCCACTTCGCCTACCGCTGGGCCGACCGCATCCACCTCATGGCCGCCGGCCGCTGCTGCGCCAGCTTCGACGCCCCGGCCCTGGCAGGCCACGAGGCCGAGCTGGCCGCCATCGGCCTGCGCCTGCCCTCGGTGATCGGCCTGGAACGGCAGCTGCGGCAGCGCGGCCTGCTCCGCGGCGACACCCCCATCCACAGCTGCAGCGCCCTCCTGGCCCAGCTGCAACAAGAAGACTGCTGAGAAGGAACATGCCATGACCCCAGCCACCCTCGGCAAGATCTGGTTCGTCGGCGCCGGCCCCGGCGACCCGGACCTCATCACCGTCAAGGGCCGCCGCCTGCTGGAACAGGCCGGCGCCATCCTCTTCGCCGGCTCCCTGGTGGACCAGGCTGCCACCCTCTACGCCCCGCCGGGCTGCGAGATCCGGGACTCCAAGGACATGACCCTGGAGGAAATGACCTACTGGCTGCTCCAGGCCAGCCGCCGCCACCAGACCGTGGTGCGCCTGCAGACCGGCGACCCGGGCCTCTACGGCGCCCTGGTGGAAATGACCCGGCCTCTGGACGAGGTGGGCGTGCCCTGGGCCGTGGTGCCCGGCGTCTCCTCGGCCCTGGCCTCCGCCGCCGCGGCGGGCGAGACCCTGACCCTGCCGGAAGTGACCCA
Organism: Azospira sp. MPR-E4; assembly: GCF_058809645.1. Lineage (NCBI taxonomy): Bacteria > Pseudomonadati > Pseudomonadota > Betaproteobacteria > Rhodocyclales > Rhodocyclaceae > Azospira > Azospira sp. MPR-E4. The sequence goes on from NZ_JBXAST010000057.1 coordinate 10,239, forward strand.
GACGGTGATCCTCACCCGGGTCGCCGGCCGCACCCCCATGCCGCCCGGGGAAGACCTGGAGTCCCTGGCGGCCCACCGTTCCACCCTCTGCATCTTCCTTTCCATCACCCTGCTGCACGAGGTGCAGCGCGCCCTGCTGGCCGCCGGCTGGCCGGAGGATGCGCCCATCCTGGTGGTGCAGAAGGCCTCCTGGCCCGGGGAGGAAAAGATCGTGCGCGGCACCATCGCGGACATCAAGAAAAAGTGCCAGGCGGAGAAGATCGCCGCCCAGGCCATGATCATCGCCAGCCCGGCCCTCGGCGCCCGGGACTGGGAGGACATCGCCCGCTCCAAGCTCTACGACCCCAGCTTCACCCACCGCTTCCGCAAGGCCAGCGTGGGCGAGGCCTCCTGAGAAATGCCCATGACCTTCAGTGCCCAAGACACCACCCTGCTCCTGGTCGGCCACGGTTCCCGCAACCGGGACGGCAACAAGGAAATCCTCCATTTCGCCGCCCAGTGGCGGGAGCGCCACCCCGGCTGGCGCATCGAGGTGTGCTTCATCGAGCACGCCGAGGTGCTGCTGGATGAGGGCCTGAACCGGGCCGCCGGCAATGCGAAGAAGGTGGTGGTGATTCCCTTCATCCTCAACGCCGCCGGCCACGTGAAAATGGAACTGCCCCACGCCGTGGAGGAGGCACGGGCCCGCCACCCGGGCGTGGACTTCCAGGTGGTGCGCCACCTGGGCATGGGCCGGGAGATTTTCGAGGTGCTGCAGGGCCAGCTGGACCGGCTGATGAAGCAGCTGGACATGCCCGACCCCTGCACCACCGGCGTCATCCTGCTGGGTCGCGGTTCGTCGGATGCCGGCGCCAACGGCGAGCTGGCCAAGATGGCCCGCTGGATCTTCGAGGACAACGACCACGAGCTGGTGGACATCGCCTTCACCGGCGTCACCTGGCCCCGGCTGGAAACGGCGGTGCAGCGCCAGGTCAAGCTGGGCATGACCCAGGTGGCCATCGTTCCGGTCTATCTCTTCACCGGCGTACTCATGGAGCGCATCAAGGCTCAGGCCGAGCGCCTGCAGCGCCAGTATCCCCAGGTGGCCTTCGCCCTGGGCACCCACTTCGGCTTCGACAAGGGCATCTTCGACCTGCTGGACGCCAAGGTGGGCGGCGATGAACTGCCCGAAGGCAGCCTGCTCGAATGCGACGGCTGCAAGTACCGCCTGGCCGCCGAGGACGAGCACCTGCACGACCACAGCCACACCGCCACCCACGACCACGGACATGAGCATGGCCACGCCCACGGCGGCTGCGGCCACCAACATGGGGGCAAACATGATCACGATCATGGTCACGGCCATTGCCATGGGCACAATCACTCCCACGATCATCACTCCCACGGGTAAGCCATGAACCACAACGCCAACGTCGTCACCGAACAGCTCACCGCCGCCGGCCGCGCCATCGAGCACGATTCCTTCGCCATCATCGATGCCGAAGCCGGCCCCCACGCCTACAGCGCCGACCAGTGGCCGGTGGTGCGGCGCATGATCCACGCCAACGCCGACTTCGAGTTCAACGGCCTCACTGACTTTCACCCGGCAGCGGTGGAAGCGGGCCTGGCTGCCATCCTCAAGGGCGGCACCCCCATCGTGGCGGACGTGGAAATGATCTGCGTCGGCCTCTCCGCCAGCCGCCTCAAGCACTTCGGCGTCACCACCCACCACTTCATTTCCGACGCCGACGTCATCGCCCAGGCCCAGGCCGAGGACACCACCCGGGCCGTGCAGGCCATGCGCAAGGCCCATCGCCAGGGCCTCCTGGACGGGTCCATCGTCGGCATCGGCAACGCCCCCACGGCCCTCATCGAAGTGGTGCGCCTGATCAAGGAAGAAGGGGCCCGCCCGGCCCTGGTCATCGGCATGCCCGTGGGCTTCGTCTCCGCCGCCGAATCCAAGGATCTGATGGCTGAGGTGCAGGACGTGCCCTGGATCGTCATCCGCGGCCGCAAGGGCGGCTCCACCCTGGTGGTGGCGGCCATCCACGCCTTCCTCGGCGTCGCCGAAGCCCGCCAGCGCAATGCCGCCTGAAGCCGCCAACAGCGCTCCCGTGAACAGCGAAGCGCCGCCGCCGGCCGAGAAGGTCCGCAAGGGCACGGCCAAGCGGGAACGGGGCAATCGTACCGGTTTCACCACCGGCGCCAACTCGGCGGCGGCGGCCGTGGCCGCCACCCAGGGCCTGGTCCAGGGCCAGGTGCCGGCCCAGATTTTCTGCCGCCTGCCCAACGGCCATGAAGTGCCCTTCCAGATCACCGACGGCCGCGTCGAGGGCGAAGGCATGCCCCTGCGGGCCCACGCCGTCAGCATCAAGGATGCTGGCGACGATCCGGACGCCACCCACGGCGCCCACATGACCGCCGACGTGGTGCGCATTCCCGGTGGCGGCGGCCAGGTCATCCTCAAGGGCGGCCCGGGCGTCGGCGTCGTCACCAAGGAAGGCCTGGGCCTGGAAGTGGGCGGCCCGGCCATCAACCCGGTGCCCCGGCGCAACATCAGCGATAACGTGGCCCGGGCCGGTGCTGCCATCCTGGCCGCCGGCGACAGCCTGGAAGTGACCATCTCCGTGCCCGGCGGCGAGGAGATGGCGAAGAAGACCCTCAATGCCCGCCTCGGCATCCTGGGCGGCATCTCCATCCTCGGTACCACCGGCATCGTGCGCCCCTATTCCACCGCCGCCTTCCGCGCCAGCGTGGTCCAGGCGGTGGACGTGGCGGCGCGCCAGGGCCAGACCAGCGTGGTGTTCACCACCGGCGGCCGCACCGAAAAATTCGCCATGAAGCAGTTGCCGCAACTGCAGGAAGCCTGCTTCGTGCAGATGGGGGACTTCGTCAAGGCCGCCTTCCAGAGCGCCATCAAGCGCAAGATGCAGCACGTCTACATCGGCGCCATGGTGGGCAAGCTGACCAAGATGGGCCAGGGCCTGGCCGTGACCCACGCCTGGAAGCAGGAGATCGACCGGGACCTGCTGGCCGCCTGCGCCACCGAAGTGGGCGCCCCCGCCGACTTGGTGGAGGAAATCCGCAACGCCGAGACGGCCCGCTTCGCCGCCGAGCGCCTGGCCCTGCTGGGCCTCACCGTGCCCTTCCACCGGGCCCTGGCCATCCACGCCATGCAGAGCCTGCGGGCCTGCCACCCGGGCCCCTACCAACTCACCGTGCTGGTCTGCGATTTCGAAGGCCAGTTCATCTGTCGCGTCGAAGAGGGCGAAAGTGTCTAAACAACCCTACTGCACCGTCCTCGGCATCCTGGACGACGGCTGGGCCGGCCTGCCGGATTCTTCCCACCACTGCCTGCAATCCGCCGGCCTCATCGTCGGCGCCGGCCGCACCCTGGCCCTGGTGCAGCCCCATCTGGCCGCCGGCGTGAGCCTGAAGGACATGGACGGCAAACTGGGCCAGGTGCCCGGCTGGATTCAACAAGCTGCCGCTGACGGCCTGCACACCGTCGTGCTGGCCACCGGCGATCCCCTCTGCCACGGCATGGCCAGCTATCTGGTGGGCAAGCTGGGGGCCGAATCGGTCACCGTGCTGCCCGCCCCCTCCACCCTGCAACTGGCCTTCGCCCGCTTCCAGCGGCCCTGGCAGGACTACCGCATTTCCACCTGCCACACCGCCGATGCGGGCGAGTGGCAGTTCGGCACCACCCCGGACAACGGCCTCTACAAGCTGATCCGGGCCATCGCCGAATATCCGAAAGTGGCCGCCTTCACCGGCCCGGACAACAACCCGGCCCGCCTGGCCCGGGCCCTGCTGGCAGCGGGTTACGGTGAAGAGGTTCGCCTGTCGGTGGCCGCCAAGCTGGCCCTGTCCGACGAACAGCTGTTCCCCGACCTTTCCCTGGAACAGGCTGCGGCCATGAGCTTCCCCGACCCCAATGTGGTGCTGGTGGAACGCAAGGTGGCCGACCCCCGCGCCATCTTCGGCTTCGACGACCTGGACTTCGTGCAACGCCAGCCGGAGAAGGGGCTGATCACCAAGCTGGAAGCCCGGGCCCTGTCACTGGCCAAGCTGGGCCTCAAGCCCGACAGCGTGGTGTGGGACATCGGCGCTGGTTCCGGCTCCGTCGGCCTGGAAGCCAGCCGCCTATGCCGCCACGGCCACGTGTATGCCATCGAAAAGAACGAGGGCGATGCGGCCAACGCCCGGGAAAACGCCCTGCGTTTCCAGGCCACCAATTACACCCTGCGCCACGGCAAGGCCCCGGAAGGGCTGGAGACCTGGCCCGATCCGGATGCGGTCTTCGTCGGCGGCTCCGGCGGCGAACTGGCGGCCCTCATCGAGCTGATCCTCACCCGCTTGAAGCCCAACGGCCGCCTGGTGATGAACTTCGTCACCCTGGAAAACCTGGCCACCGCCACCACCGCCCTGGCCGCTGCGGTGGAGAAATTCGGCGCGAACTGGGACGTAACCCAGCTCCAGGCCAGCCGCAGCCAGCCCATCCTGGACATGCACCGCATGGCCGCACAAAACCCCATCTGGATAGTGTCAGCAAAGAAGAGCTAAACCATGACCGACAAGAAATACGGGCGCCTCATCGGCGCCTCCCTGGGTCCCGGCGACCCAGAACTGATCACACGCCGCGCCTGGGCCGTGCTCAACGGCGACGCCCGCTGGCTCTATCCGGTGAAGAAGGCCGAGGAAAGCTCCTACGCCCTTTCCATCGTCACCCGGGGTGGTCTGGAAGTGCCCGCCGATGCCGAGGAACTGGTGTTCCCCATGACCCGGGACGCCGATATCCTGACCAAGGCCTGGGCCCGGGCCGCCGCCCGCACCGTGGAGCTGCTGGGCGAAGGCCGGGACCTGGTGTTCCTGGTGGAAGGCGACGCCTCCACCTTCGCCACTTTCGGCCACCTGGCCCGGGTGGTGCGGGAACTGGTGCCGGAAGTTGAAGTGGAAACCATCCCCGGCGTCTCTTCCTTTGCCGCCGCGGCCGCCACCACCGGCACCACCCTGGCCGAGGAAGACGAAACCCTGGCGGTGATCCCCGCCGCCTACGGCGTGGAAGTCATCGACCACCTGCTGGACGAGTTCGACACCCTGGTGCTGCTCAAGGTGAAACCCCTGGTGGATGAGGTGCTGGAGCTGCTGGAACGGCGCGAGCTGCTGGCCACCAGCTGCTTCATCGAGAAGGTGGGCTCCCCCGACGAGCGCATCGTGCGCGACGTGGCCTCCCTCAAGGGCGAGAAGGTGAATTACCTCTCCCTCATGCTGGTGCAGAACCCCAAGCGCCAGCGCGGCGAACTGCGCCGGGGCTGCCGCAAGCGCAAGGAAGCGGTCAGTGCCTGAACTGATCCGTCCTGCCACGCCGGCGGATAGTGAGGCCATTGCTGCCCTCATCGGCAGCCTGACCCATTACTTCGTCGCCGATGGCAGCGCCCCGGCGGCCCAGCCTTTTCTCGCCACCTTCAGTCCGGCCGCCATTGCCGGCCTGCTCTGCGATGGGGACTACCTCTGCCTGTGCGCCGAGGAGCAGGGCCAGCTGCTCGGCGTTGTGACGCTACACCGGCCGGCCCACCTGCATCACCTGTTCGTCGCCCCCGCCGCCCATGGCCGGGGCATCGCCCGCCAGTTGTGGCAGGCCCTGGAATCCCACCTCGATCCGGCCATGCCGGTGACGGTCAACTCCTCCGAATACGCAGTACCGGTCTATCAACGCCTGGGCTTTACGCCCACCGCCGGGGCGCAGCAGCGCAACGGGGTGCGTTATGTGCCGATGCAACACCCGCCTTTCCCCAACCCGGCAGCAACTTCAAAATAAAAATGATCCAACACCTCCCCTTCCCCAACGAGAGAATCGCCGTCGTCTCCATCACCCGCCACGGCATCGCCCTGGCGGGCAAGGTGGTGGCGGCCCTGCCCGGCGCCCGCCTGTTCGCCCCGGATAAGTTCCGGGCCGAGGCGGAAGCTGCAGTTGCCAACACTCCTGGCGCGGCAACCACCTACAGCGGCAAGACCGGCGACCAGATTCCCGCCCTCTTCGCCAACTTCGACGGCATCGTCGCCATCGTCTCCCTGGGCGCCCTGGTGCGCCTCATCGCCCCCCACCTCAAGGACAAGGAACAGGATCCGGGGGTGGTGGTGGTGGACGAGGCCGGGCGCTTTGCCATTCCCATGCTCTCCGGCCACCTGGGCGGCGCCAACGCCCTGGCCGGCATCCTGGCGGCCAGCCTGGGCGCCACCCCGGTGCTCACCACCGCCTCCGATTCCCGACAGACCCTGGGCGTGGACCTGCTGGGCCGGGAGCTGGGCTGGACCTTTGAAGCGACCCACGACGAAGTGGTGAAGGCCAGTGCCGCCGTGGTGAACGACGAGCCGGTGGCCCTGGTGCAGGAGGCCGGCAGCCCCGACTGGTGGCCGCGCCACGCCAATGGCCGCAGCGGCCCGGTGCCCGCCAACATCAAGCAGTTCAGCCGCCTGGAAGAGGTGGACCTGGACAGCGTCGCCGCCGTGCTGTGGATCAGCCACCGCCCCCTGCCGCCAGAACTGGCGCCCCGCCTGGCAGGCCGCCTGGTCACCTACCGGCCGCCCGTGGAGCAAGGCGCTTGAGCCTGGGCAGCCGCAGAGTGGCGCTGGGCCTGGGCTGCGACCGGGGCACCCCGGAGGCGACCATTGCGCAAGCCGTGCAGGAGGCCCTGGCCGCCGCCGGCCTCGCCCCGGAACAGGTGGCGGCCGGTGCCAGCATCACCCTGAAGGCGGACGAGGTGGGCCTGCTGGGCTTTGCCGAACGCTTCGGCCTCACCCTCACCTTCTACCCGCCGGAAGTGCTGGCCACCGTGCCCGTGCCCAACCCGTCGGAGATGGTGCGCAAATACACCGGCACGCCCTCCGTCTCGGAAGCCGCCGCCCTGCTGGCCGCCGGCACCGACATGAGCCGGCTGCTGATCGAAAAACACAAGCTGCGGGGACCGGACGGGCGCAATGCCACCGTTTCCATCGCCCTGCTGCCCTGAGCCCGACAACTGCATTCACTGAATTTCCGAGGAACGATTTCATGACCGACATTCAAACCAACGCCCCGGCCAAGACCGGCAAGATCATGCTGGTGGGCCTGGGCCCCGGCGCCGTGGAACACATGACCGGCCGCGCCCGGGCCGCCATCGCCGAAGCCGACACCATCATCGGCTACGTCACCTATGTGCGCCTGGTGGCCGACCTGATCGACGGCAAGGAAGTGATCAAGAAGTCCATGACCGAGGAACTGGACCGGGCCATCGAAGCCCTGGACCGGGCCAAGCAGGGCAAGAAGGTGGCGTTGATTTCCTCCGGCGACGCCGGCGTGTACGGCATGGCCGGCCCCACTTTCGAGGTGCTGTTCCAGGCCGGCTGGACGCCCGATTCCGAGATCGAGGTGGAAATCGTCCCCGGCGCTTCCGCCCTCAACACCTGCGCCGCCCTGGTGGGCGCGCCCCTGACCCACGACTTCTGCGCCATCTCCCTCTCCGACCTACTCACCCCCTGGCCCACCATCGCCCGCCGCCTGGATGCGGTGGCCTACGCCGATTTCGTGGTGGCCCTGTACAACCCCAAGAGCGGCCGCCGCACCCGGCAGATCCAGGAAGCCCAGCGCATTTTCCTGCGCCACCGCGATCCCAAGACCCCGGTGGCCATCGTCAAGAGCGCCTTCCGCCCCAAGCAGCGGCTGGAATTCACCACCCTGGAAAAGATGGCTGAGGCCGACATCGGCATGCTGTCCACCGTGCTCATCGGCAACTCCAACACCTTCATCCGGGACGGCCTGATGGTCACCCCCCGGGGCTATGCCAACAAGTACGACGTGGCCGAGGGTGAACGTTCCACCAAGGGCGGCGAGCAGGCCGGCCGCTCCCTTTCCACCGGCCTCAACGGCTGGCTGGAAGCCATCCGCGACAGCGGCAAGAGCGCCGCCGAACTGGCCGTGGAATACCGCCTGCCGGAGGACTACATCGCCGCCGCCCTGGCCGCCGGCCCGGAAGCGGCGGACGAAACCGAAGCCGAGGCGGAAGCATGAGCGAAGTCAGCAAGCCCCGCATCGGCGACTACCGCCGCCACCTGCTGGTGTGCACCGGTCCCCGCTGCACCCAGAACGGCGAGGGCCAGGCCCTCTTCGACTCCCTGGGCGACAAGCTCAAGGCCGCCGGTCTCACCGAGGGCGAGCTGCGGGTCAAGCGTTCCCGCGTCAATTGCTTCGCCGCCTGCAAGGGCGGCCCGGTGATGTGCGTGCAGCCCGACGGCACCTGGTACTACAACGTCACCGCCGACAACCTGGAGCGCATCGTCGAGGAGCACCTGAAGCACGGCCACCCCGTGGACGATCTGGTTTTCCACCAGGGGCCCGGCCTGTGAGCCGGGTCTGGTCAGAACAGGCGCCGGGCAGCGTCTCCCTGGTGGGGGCCGGCCCCGGCGATGCGGAGTTGCTGACCCTGCGCGCCTGGCGGCGCCTGCAGACGGCGGAAGTGCTGGTCTACGACAATCTGGTGGGCCCGGGCATCGTCGATTTCGCCCCGGCGACGGCGGAGCGCATCTACGTCGGCAAATCCGCCGGCAACCATACCCTGCCCCAGGAGGACATCTGCCAACTGCTGCTGGAGAAGGCCCGGGAAGGCAAGCGGGTGGTGCGCCTCAAGGGCGGCGATCCCTTCGTTTTCGGCCGCGGCGGCGAGGAGATGGACGTGCTGCTGCAACAGGCGGTGCCGGTGGAAATCGTGCCCGGCATCACCGCCGCCCTGGGGGCCGGCGCCAGTTTCGGCTTTCCCCTGACCCACCGGGACCATGCCCAGAGCTGCGTCTTCGTCACCGGCCACCTCAAGGATCAGGCCCTGGAACTGAACTGGCAGGCCCTGGCCCAGCCCAACCAGACCCTGGTGATCTACATGGGCATCCACGGCCTGGAACGCATCGCCGCCGGTCTGCAGGGCGCCGGCCTGGCCCCGGAAACGCCGGCGGCCCTGGTCTATCGCGCCACCTGGCCGGAACAGCGGCTCCACGCCTGCACCCTGGCTACCCTGGCGGCGACGGCCCAGCGCCACGACATCAAGCCGCCAACCCTGCTGGTCATCGGCAGCGTGGTGGCCCTGGCCGCCCCGGAACGGCCCTCCGCCCTGGTCTGAGGCCGGCCTTGGGTCAGGCCGGCAAGCCGGCGGCCCGCTGTTCCAGGCAGTCGTAATCCCCCGCCTGGTAGTCGCGGCAGATGAAGGGACGCTGCTCGTAGATGGTGCACAGCATGGTGCGGCGGTCCAGGGCGGCGCACCAGCCGTCCTCCAGGCGGTGCATGATCCAGCCGCCCCAGGGGTCCTGCCGGGTCAGGGCTTCGGGCACCTCGTCGTCGCCCCCCAGCAGCATCACCTCCAGCTTGCAGCAGCAGGCCCGGCAGGTGGCGCAGGTGACGTTCTCCTCGGCGGCCACGGCGCTCACCGGATACCCAGCTTGGCGCGGATCAGGGGCAGGGCCGCCTGGGCCGCCCGCTCCCCTTCCAGGATGGCGTCGTTGCGGGACTTGAAGTCGGTGGAACCGATACCCGGAATGTCGGGGCGGATGACGACATCGGCCTCCTTCATCTCCGCCTGGCCCAGGTGGCTGCCCATGATGGCGAAGGTCTGCAGCAGCACCTCCATGAGGCCGGAAACCTTGCCGTTCTTCGGCTTGCTGGAAATATCCACGGCGATCACCACCTCGCCGCCCATGGCCCTGGCGGCCCGCACCGGCACCGGGCTGACCAGGCCGCCGTCCACGTACTCGCGGCCGTTGATGGTGACCGGCTGGAAGACGCCGGGCACGCTGCTGGAGGCCCGCACCGCCATGCCCGTGTTGCCGCTGCGGAAGGTCACCGCCTCGCCGCTCTTGAGATCGGTGGCGACGGCGGCGAAGGGCTTCTTCAGCCTTTCCATGGGCTGCTGCTTCACCGCCTCGTTGATGAACTTCTGCAGGGCCTCGCCCTTGAGCACGCCCCGATCCGCCAGGGACCAGTCGGTGATGGCCGATTCGTCCAGCTTCATGGCCAGCTTCTGCAGTTCGTAGCCGGAATAGCCGGCGGCATAGAGGGCGCCGACGACGGAGCCGGCGCTGGTGCCGATCACCATGTCCGGCACGATGCCGTGGGATTCCAGGGTCTTGATCACCCCCACATGGGCAAAGCCCCGGGCGGCGCCGCCCCCCAGGGCCAGCACCACCTTGGGCGGCGGATGGCCCACCGCCGTCGCCGCCGCCGGGGCCTCCGTCCGGTCCAGGGTGACGCAGCCGCAAAGCAGCAGGGAAGCGGCCCCCAGGAGGGCGCCAAGGCAGGTACGACGGGCAGAAAGCATGGAGGTCTCGCAGAATTTTCCCGGGCGCTGGCCCGGGGCAAGGGCCACATTATAATGAGCCCCACCCCGGCCCGCCCTTCCAC
>NZ_JBXAST010000058.1:0-20487 GCF_058809645.1 Azospira sp. MPR-E4
CGCCGGGGGCGGCGGCGCGGAGGAGGTGATGGAGGCGGGCGTCGGTGCCGGGGCCGGTTCGCTCTTCACTGCCTTGGGCGCCGGCGCCTGTTGCTTGACTACCGGCTGGGGCTTGGGCGGCGGAGGCGTCGGCGTGGGTTTGGCGGCAGGCTCCGGAGCCGGGGTGACGAGCGCGATGCTCATCACCTGGGGGGCTTCAATGGGGCTTGGCTGTGCCGTGCCCAACGCCCAGGCCAGGGCGGCACCGTGCAGCAGCACGGCGGCGCCGACCCAGGGACTCCGGGAAAGCCAGCCGGAGTCGGTCGGGCAGGAATACGGCATGGCTGGTACCAGCATGGCGAGCGGTTTCCTGGGAATGGTTATTAAATGACAACAATTCTCATTCTGCAGATTGTGAGAATTTGTGTCAACTGCTTTTGTTGCTGCGCAATAGGGGGGCGGAGCCTTGTTTTTCCGGGATTTCCCGGCATTTGGTGCCGCGTCGAGGGAGCGCCTGACGTATAATTAGGGACTTTTATAAGGAGACTGATTCATGAACATCGACGCACTGTCCATCGGCAAGGACGTCCCCAACGACTTCAACGTGGTCATCGAGATTCCCGCCCGGGCGCCCGGCATCAAGTACGAACTGGACAAGGATTCCGGCGCCGTGCTGGTGGACCGTTTCATGTCCACCCCCATGCACTACCCCTGCAACTACGGCTTTGTGCCCCACACCCTGTCCGACGACGGCGACCCCGTGGACGTGCTGGTGGTGACTCCCTATCCCCTGCACCCCGGCGTGGTGGTGCGCTGCCGCCCCATCGGCATCCTGCACATGGAAGACGAAGCCGGTCTGGACGCCAAGGTCCTGGCAGTGCCCGTGTCCAAGCTGACCTCCATCTACGACAACGTCAAGGCCGTCTCCGACCTGCCCGACCTGCTGCCGAAGATGATCGAGCACTTCTTCGAGCACTATAAGGATCTGGAACCCAACAAGTGGGTCAAGGTCACCGGCTGGGGCGACCTGGAAGCCGCCAAGAAGGAAATCGTGGACGGCGTGGCCCGTTACGACGCTTCCGGCGAAAAGCCCCACTTCTAAGCTGTCCGAGGCGCCGGGGGAGCTTGTCCTCCGGCCGCTTTCCTGCTGTACCCAGTATTACCGTAGTCCGCCTCCCGTCCTTCCTCGCCCGACGCCTTTCTCCCCGGATCGTCCGCCCATGGCTGCTCCCACTTCCGCCCTTGCCGTCGCCGTCGCCCAGTTCAATGCCGTTCTCGGCGACCTGGCCGGCAACCGTTCCCGCCTGGCCGACCTGGCCCGCCAGGCCCAGGCCCGCGGGGCCGACCTGATGCTGAGCCCGGAACTGGGCCTGTGCGGCTATCCGCCGGAAGACCTGCTGCTGCGCCCGGATTTCTACCGGGCCTGCGCCCGGGAGCTGGAACTGCTGGCGGCGGAGGTGCCGGAGATCGGCATCGTCGTCGGCCATCCCCTGGAGGTGGCCGGCCAGCGCTACAACGCCGCCTCCTACCTGAAGGACGGCCGCATCCAGGCCACCTACCGCAAGCACCGCCTGCCCAACTACGAGGTCTTCGACGAGGAGCGCTACTTCGAAGCCGGCAGCGAGCCCTGCCTGATCGAGGTCAAGGGCTGGACCCTGGGGCTCAACATCTGTGCCGACGTGTGGGAGGCAGGGGCGGCGGAGCAGGCGGCCCAGGCCGGGGCCCAGGCCCTGCTGGTGCTCAATGCCTCGCCCTATCACATGAACAAGGAAGGGGACCGCCTCGCCGTGCTGCGGGAGCGGGTGGCGGCGACCCGGATTCCCCTCATCTACAACAATCTGGTGGGCGGCCAGGACGAGCTGGTGTTCGACGGCGCCTCCCTGGCCCTGTGCGCCGACGGCAGCGTCGGCGCCAGCCTGCCCCGTTTCGAGGAAGCCCTGGAGCTGCTGCAGCTGACTCCCGACGGCCGCGTCAGCGGCGTGCTCCTGCCGGAGCCGGCCCTGGAGGAGCAGGTGTACCGCGCCCTGGTGCTGGGGGTGCGCGATTACATTGGCAAGAACGGCTTCAAGGGCGCCGTCATCGGCCTTTCCGGCGGCATCGACTCGGCCCTGACCCTGGTGGTGGCAGCCGAGGCCCTGGGGGCCGACAAGGTGCGGGCCATCATGATGCCTTCGCCCTACACCGCCCAGATGAGCCTGGACGATTCCCGCCAGCTGGTGGAAACCCTGGGCGTGCGCTACGACGAGATCGCCATTGCCCCGGCCATGGGCGTCTATGGCGAGATGCTGGCCCAGGAATTCGCCGGCACCGCTGCCGACACCACGGAGGAAAACCTCCAGGCCCGCATCCGCGGCAACATCCTGATGGCCATCTCCAACAAGAGCGGCAGCCTGGTGCTGACCACCGGCAACAAGTCCGAGATGGCGGTGGGCTACTGCACCCTCTACGGCGACATGGCCGGCGGCTTCGCCGTCATCAAGGACCTGGCCAAGACCTTCGTCTATCGCCTGTGCCGCTGGATCAACCGGGAACGGGAGATCATCCCGGACAACATTATCGTCCGCCCCCCTTCCGCCGAGCTCAAGCCGGACCAGAAGGACCAGGACAGCCTGCCGCCCTACGAGGTGCTGGACGCCATCATGGAAGCCTATATGGAGCAGGACCTGTCGCCCCGGGAGATCGTCGCCCAGGGCTACGCCGAGGCCGACGTGCGGCGGGTGGTGCGCCTGCTCAAGATCAGCGAATACAAGCGGCGCCAGGCCCCGGTGGGTATCCGCGTCACCCAGCGGGGCTTCGGCAAGGACTGGCGCTATCCGATCACAAACCGTTATGCTGACGAATGGTGAGCCGACGCGAAGATGACGGCATTCGGTTGGGAATGCCCCGCTGCCCCGCCTAAGAATTTAAATAAGGAGAGTTCATGAAAAAGATCGAAGCCATCATCAAGCCCTTCAAGCTCGACGAAGTGCGCGAAGCCCTGTCCGAAATCGGCGTCACCGGCCTCACCGTCACCGAGGTCAAGGGTTTCGGCCGCCAGAAGGGCCACACCGAGCTGTACCGCGGCGCCGAGTACGTGGTCGACTTCCTGCCCAAGATCAAGGTGGAACTGATCATCTCCGACGACAAGGTGGAGCCCGCCATCGACGCCATCGTCAAGGCCGCCCACACCGGCAAGATCGGCGACGGCAAGATTTTCGTCATGCCTGTGGAGCAGGTGGTGCGCATCCGTACCGGCGAGACCGACGAAGCCGCCATCTGAGGCAAGACACGCCGGCGCCGGCCCCCAGGGACCGGTGCGGCAAAAGGGCCGTCCCACGGGGCGGCCCTTTGCTTTTTGGGGATGGGGAAAGCGTGTTGCCAAGGCATGGCCGCAGAGGCAGGCGGGAAGCCATTCTCCGGCATGGGCAGGCGCTCAGGCCCGTCCCTGCTGCTTCCCAGGGTTGGCGGTTTTCAGCCCCGGGAATCGTCCGCCGTGGCGCCCTCCCGGCGGGGATTGCGCAGCAGCACCAGCAGGGCGCCGCTGCCGCCGTCCGCCGGCTTGGCTTCGCAGAAGGCCAGCACTTCCGGGTGCTGGGCCAGCCAGTTGCGGGTCAGGTTCTTCAGTAGGGATTCGCCGCCGGGGGAGCTCAGGCCCTTGCCGTGGATCACCCGCAGGCAGCGTTGGCCGCGGCGGCCGCAGCGGGCCAGGGCGGCGCTGAGGAAGTCCCGGGCTTCGTCCCGGGTGTAGCCGTGCAGGTCGACTTCCGTTTCCACCGGAATGCGGCCCCGGCGCAGGTCCGCCAGCAGGCGGCCGGGGGCGCCGGGACGCAGGTGCTCGCCCTCGGCGGCGGTGTCGGCCCGGTCGGACAGGGGCGGGTGGGCCGGTGCCGGCGTGGCTGCCGGCGGCTCGGCTTCCTCCCGGGGCCGGGGGCGGGCCGCCGGCAGGGGCTTGTTGAGGGCCGCCTGGTTCTTGTCCGCCAGGGGCGTCACCGGGCCGGCGGCGCGGCGGAAGAGGGCGGCCGGATCGTCGTCCGGCAGGTCCGGGATATACAGCTCCGGCGTCGCCTCCGCAGCCGGCGCGGCGGCCTGGGCCTGGCGCTTCTGCCGCGACAGGCGCGGCCCCACCTCGGCCCGGCCGGTGTCCTTGACCGGGGTGACCTCGCCGACGCTGGCGCGGAACAGGGCCAGGGGGTCGTTGGGGTCGATCCGCTGGGGCCGGGGCGACGGGGCGCTCTCCGTCTCCTCCTGCAGCCTGGGCCGGGGCTTGGGGGGCGGCTTGGGCTTGTCCAGACGGGCGTGGTTGTCCCGGGCCAGGGGCTTGGCGCCGGCGAAGGCCTGAGCCAGCAGGGCGGCATCCTCGTCCCCGGCCGTGGATACAGGCGGCGGCGCGGGCATGGCAGATGGCGCCGGTGCGGCAGGGGGGGCGGCTTTGGCCTGTTTGGCGGGCTCCAGATGGCCTTTCAGGTCCCGCAGGACCTGAAAGGGGGAGCCGGCGGCGGCCGGCTTGGCAGGCTTCATGGAGCGCTGTTCCGGGGCTTACGCCTGCTCCAGGCCGTCCAGGTAGCGTTCGGCATCCAGGGCGGCCATGCAGCCGGTACCGGCGGAGGTGCAGGCCTGGCGGTAGATGTGGTCCTGCACGTCGCCGGCAGCGAAGACGCCGGTGATGCTGGTCTGGGTGGCGTTACCGGCGCGGCCGGACTGGGTCACGATGTAGCCGTTTTCCAGCTCCAGTTGGCCCTCGAACAGCTCGGTGTTGGGCTTGTGGCCGATGGCGATGAAGACGCCCATGACCGGCACTTCCTGGGTGGCACCGGTATTGACGTTTTTCACCTTGAGGCCGGTGACGCCGGAATCGTCGCCCAGCACTTCTTCCAGGGTGGAATCCCACAGCACGGTGACCTTGCCTTCTTCCACCTTCTTCATCAGCTTGTCCTGGAGGATCTTTTCGGACTTGAACTTGTTGCGGCGGTGGATCACGGTGACGTGGCTGGCGATGTTGGCCAGGTACAGGGCCTCTTCCACGGCGGTGTTGCCGCCGCCCACCACGGCCACGGCCTGGTTGCGGTAGAAGAAGCCGTCACAGGTGGCGCAGGCGGAAACGCCACGGCCGGCGAACTTCTCTTCGGAGGGCAGGCCCAGGTACTGGGCGGAGGCGCCGGTGGCGATGATGAGGGCGTCGCAGGTGTATTCGCCGGCATCGCCGATGAGGCGGAAGGGCTTTTCCTGCAGCTTGGCGGTGTGGATGTGGTCGAAGATGATCTCGGTCTCGAAGCGGCGGGCATGCTCCTCGAAACGCTGCATCAGCTCCGGGCCCTGGACGCCGGCCGCATCGGCGGGCCAGTTGTCCACTTCGGTGGTGGTCATCAGCTGGCCGCCCTGGGCCAGGCCGGTGATCAGCACGGGTTTCAGGTTGGCGCGGGCGGCATAGACGGCGGCGGTGTAGCCGGCGGGGCCGGAACCGAGGATGAGCAGGCGGCTGTGGCGTTGGGTGGTCATGGCGTTTCTCTCGCGGTCGGATTTTCGGGTTGGGGGGAAATTATAGCGAAAGCAGGGGGGCTGTAACCGAACTCGCCGGCGGCGGTGGCGCGTGACGGATTTGGCATATAATCGGCGCTGATTTATCCACACCACAAGCAAAAATAAGGCTGAGTATGCAGGTTGGGAGAGGACTAAGCCTCGCCACGCTCCGGGGCTTGCCCATGTTTGAGCGTGTGCCGGACAGCGAACTGGAACATCTGGCCCGGGTATCCACCTATCGCAAGGTGACTCGGGGTACGACCATTGTGCGGGCCGGCGACGTCACGGACTCCCTCTACATCCTCATCTCGGGCAGCATCAAGGTGCTCAACAGCGATGAGGAAGGGCGGGAAGTGATCCTGGCCATCCTCGGCACCGGCGAGTTCTTCGGCGAAATGGGCCTGCTCGATGGCGAGCCCCGTTCCGCCAACGTGGTGGCCCTGGAAGTGTGCGAGGTGCTGATCATCGCCAAGGCCGAGTTCCGCCGCCTCCTCACCGAGCACGTGGATCTGACCTTCTACCTGCTGCGCAGCCTGGTGCAGCGCCTGCGGGAAGCCGACCGCAAGATCGAAAGCCTGGCCCTGATGGACGTTTTCGGCCGGGTCGCCAAGCTGCTGCTGGAGTTTTCCGAGATGCAGGAAGGCCGGCGCATCGTCACCCGCAAGCTGACCAAGCAGGATATCGCCAAGATGATCGGCGCCTCCCGGGAAATGGTCAGCCGGGTGATGAAGGACCTGGAAACCAGCGGTTACATCGAAGTTCAGGACGGCCGCATTGTCCTGCACGAAATCTAAGGGGCGCTTGCCGTTATAATCGGGCGAACCTACCAACTGTTCGCCGCCAATGGCCGTCCCCCAATCCGCCCGTCGCAACTCCGATAAGTCCCCCAGCCCCCTGCCGGAAAAGATTGCCGTCATCCTGCAGGAATCCCGCTGGCTGGCGCTGGTGGTGTTCGCCGGCTTCCTCTCCCTGGCCCTGTGGGGCTACGACCGGGCCGACCCGGGCTGGTCCCATGCGGCCCAGGTGGACGCCCTGCACAACCCCGCCGGCCGTTTCGGCGCCTGGCTCTCCGATCTCCTGCTCTATCTCTTCGGCGCTTCCGCCTGGTGGTGGGTCACCCTCATGCTGGCCCTGGTGTGGTGGGGCTACCGCCGCCTCGACGGCCTGCGCGGCAACGGCGACCGCCGCCCGCTGATTGTCGCCGCCATCGGCTTCCTCATCCTGCTGGTGGCCAGCTGCGGCCTCGAAGCCATCCGTTTCTACACCCTGCGCACGCCCCTGCCCCTGGTGCCCGGCGGCATGCTGGGCCTTGAGTTGGGCAATGCCGCCGTCGCCGCCCTCGGCTACACCGGCGCCACCCTGGTCCTGCTCACCGGCGTGGTGCTGGGCTGGAGCCTCTTTTCCGGCATGAGCTGGCTGTCCACCTTCGAGCGTCTGGGCACCCTGGTGGAAGGCACCTATTTCGGCATCCGCGGCCTCATCGAGCGCTGGCAGGACCAGCGCATCGGCCGCGAAGTGGCCCGGGAGCGGGAAGCAGTGGTGGAAGTGGAGCGGGCCCGGGTGGAAGATCACGAGCCCATCCGCATCGAAATCGTCGAGCCCGAGATCGAAGTCTCCACCAAGGTGGAAAAACGCATCGAGCGGGAGCGCCAGACGCCCCTCTTCCCCGAGGCGGTGGAGGGCGGCCAGCTGCCGCCCCTGCACCTGCTGGACCCGGCGCCGCCCCAGACCGACCTGCCGGCGGCGGACACCCTGGAATTCACCTCCCGCCTCATCGAACGCAAGCTGGCCGACTTCGGCGTCCAGGTGAAGGTGCTGGCCGCCTACCCCGGCCCGGTCATCACCCGCTACGAAATCGAGCCCGCGGTGGGCGTCAAGGGCGCCCAGATCGTCAATCTGGCGCGGGACCTGGCCCGGGCCCTGGCCCTCATCTCGGTGCGGGTGGTGGAGACGGTGCCGGGCAAATCCTGCATGGCCCTGGAACTGCCCAATCCCAAGCGCCAGGCCGTGCGCCTCTCGGAAATCCTTTCCAGCAAGGCCTATTACGACATGGCCTCGCCCCTCACCGTGGCTCTGGGCAAGGACATCGGCGGCCAGGCCACCGTGGCCGACCTGGCCAAGATGCCCCATCTGTTGGTGGCCGGCACCACCGGTTCCGGCAAGTCGGTGGGCATCAACGCCATGATCCTGTCCCTGCTCTACAAGTCCACCGCCAAGGATGTGCGCCTCATCCTGGTGGACCCGAAGATGCTGGAACTCTCCATCTACGAAGGCATTCCCCATCTGCTGGCGCCGGTGGTGACCGACATGCGCCAGGCCGCCAACGCGCTCAACTGGTGCGTCGGCGAGATGGAAAAGCGCTACAAGCTGATGAGCGCCATGGGCGTGCGCAACCTGGCCGGCTTCAACGCCAAGATCCGTGAGGCGGAGAAGAACGAGCAAAAGATTCCCAACCCGCTCTCCATCACCCCCGAATCCCCCGAGCCTCTGACCGAACTGCCCTACATCGTGGTGGTCATCGACGAGCTGGCGGACTTGATGATGGTGGTGGGCAAGAAGGTGGAAGAACTGATCGCCCGCCTGGCCCAGAAGGCCCGGGCCGCCGGCATCCACCTCATCCTGGCGACCCAGCGGCCCAGCGTGGATGTGATCACCGGCCTGATCAAGGCCAACATCCCCACCCGCATCTCCTTCCAGGTCTCCAGCAAGATCGACTCCCGCACCATCCTCGACCAGATGGGCGCCGAAGCCTTGCTGGGCCAGGGTGACATGCTCTACCTGACGCCGGGCAGCGGCTACCCCACCCGGGTGCACGGCGCCTTCGTCGCCGACGACGAAGTGCACCACGTGGTCGAATACCTGAAAAAGACCGGCGCCCCCGATTACATCGAGGATGTGCTCAGCGGTGCCGGCGGTGACGAAGATGGCGGTGGCGACGGCGAGGGCGGCGACGATCCCGAAAACGACCCCATGTACGACCAGGCCGTGGAGATCGTCCTCAAGACCCGCCGGGCCTCCATTTCCCTGGTCCAGCGCAACCTGCGCATCGGCTACAACCGGGCCTCCCGCCTCATCGAAGCCATGGAGCGGGCCGGCCTGGTCTCCGCCATGGATGGCCGCGGCGGGCGCGAAGTGCTGGGCCGCAAGACGGAAGAATGATGAAAACTCCCCCCAAGTTCCTGCTGGCGGCCCTCCTGGCCGCCGCCCTGCTGCCCGGCGCCGCCCAGGCCTCCGGCGTCGCCAAGCTCAAGTCCTTCCTCGACAACACCCGCAGCCTGCGGGCCGAGTTCGTCCAGACCGTGGTGGCCAAGAGCGGCCGCAAGCCCCAGAACTCCGCCGGCCTGATGATGTTCCAGCGCCCCGGCAAGTTCCGCTGGCAGGTGGAAAAGCCCTATCCCCAGCTGATGGTGGGCGACGGCGAAAAATTCTGGATCTACGACCCGGAACTGAAGCAGGTGACGGTGAAGAAAATGGGCAAGACCCTGGGCGCCACCCCGGCCGCCCTGCTGGCCGGCGAAGGCTCCGCCTCCCTGGAAAAGAACTTCACCCTGGCTGAAGGCGGCGAGAGGGACGGCCTGGAATGGGTCGAAGCCACCCCCAGGAGCGCCGACTCCGGCTTCGAAAAAGTCCGCCTCGGCTTTGCCGGCGACAACCTGCGGGCCATGGAACTGCTCGACAGCTTCGGCCAGACCACCGCCCTCATCTTCAACCGGGTCGAACGCAACCCGTCCCTGGCCCCCGGCCTCTTCCGTTTCACTCCGCCGCCCGGAGCGGATGTGGCGGGGGAGTGAGGGGCGCTCCCCTCGCAATTTTCCCGATCAGAATAGAACCTGATGATGTTGTGACGCGCAGGATTGGCACAGGTCGTCGCTGATCATCCAGCCCGAGGGCTGGCGCTCGTTGCACTCGGTGCACACGCCAAAGTACCGGGGATCGTGCAGGATTGCGTTGATCGCTTCATGCACTTCCTCGGTGTCTATTCCCGTTGGAAATACCCCGACCAGCTGCCAGCGAGATTGGGGTTCTTGCCCACTCCAGATAATCAGACGAACTGATAACCGTAGCCAGCCGCTCTCCACTACCTGCTGAATGAAGTCGCGCTTCAGTACATCGGGAGTCATCAAATGCTCAAGGTGGAAGAGATTGATCTGCGTGACTTTTCGCGCAGCGTCCAGCGAACGAAGTGAGCGGTAGTTGAGCGCATTGTTAGGAACCAACACGCAACGCTTGCCATGAGCTTGCCTCAAAGCCTAATGCCTGACCTGCACGGGCTATGAGCTTGAAACACTCATCTGTGATTTCAAGCGGCGGCTCCTTGACCATATAAAGCAAATGCTCATAAGCGACTCCCGCTTCTCCATGCTGTAGATAGTCAATAACAATTTCAGCGCCGTTTTCTAGACCTGACTGATCGAGAGCGCTTCCTAGTGTTATTGGCGCGTTTTTCAAGAACTCCTCGCGCATCAGGGCGCTAACTTCAATGAGCGCCTCATTGATGAGGTCTTCCACTGATCTATCCATGGTTTCTAACGTGCTAGCTGAGGGGCCGCCGTAGCGGCGAAGCCGCGAAGGGAACCGAGAAGCGCAGCTTCTCGGCGGTCCCTCTCGAGCGGCGGGTTAGGCATCGACGAGAACAGGAACTGCGTTCGCACCAGCAAGGGCTGCTGCGCAAAAGAAGTACTTCATTTCGATGGTTCTCGGATCGTCTCCAGGCTGCGGCAAGTTGGTCGAGTCGTTCGCGACACTGAAGTCATCATTCAGGAAGCCCAGAAAGTACGCGATCATTTTGGCGTGAGCGGCCTGAAGACTTCCAACCGTAAAGGCCATGTGCAGTATTTGACTCGATGTGATTCGCGTCTTCTTAGAAAAGAAGCTGCCCCATTTTCGTTCTGCTGGGATCTCTGATTCATATAAATCTTTGCGGCTGCGGGCAGCATCAATACCCGCCCCATCGTAATTGAAATCAGCAATTGCGCGGGTGAGCAACTGGCCGCGAGGTGTATTCAAATCAGCAGGGAGCCTCGATACCAGCCAGCGTTCGGCTTGTGCGGAAATTGGATAGTGAATGGCGCCCCCACATCCGAAGTCGGCGGAACGGACATTGGTGGGACAGCCCACACAATTGCGAGCTAGAGACTCAAGCGGACGGGCCTCAGCAAGGCAATCGGAAACACGCATTTCAGTTTCCTGAGGACCGTTGGGGCCAAGTATGACCGTCCGAAAAGTCCACTCGGACTCCGGCTTACTTTTGTCAACCTTTGGATCATTTCGCATAAGGTCGAGTACAACATTGGCCCTGTTGCGAGCCTTTTCCATTCTGAGGAGATCGCCATCGGAAACGGCTTCGCGAACCTTGCAGGGAAAGGAGCCATAGTAGTCAATTGCCATGTCTAGTCCTTTGGGTGAGAGCTGAGAATTCTCGATGCATAACGTTCAAGGTAAGGGGCGCTGCGCGGCGCTTTATCGCGCAGCGTCCAGCGACCAAAGGGAGCGGCCTTGACCGCAGTGTTAGGCATCGCAGGTGGTAAGTCACTAGACATCTGGAATTAAACTACAAATATCGGCAACCAAATTAACGATATCACCGAGGCCTGAAATGTCTGAGATTTGCGCGGTGTTCGAAGCAGATAGCGTGCCCAAGTGCGCACTTGTCTTTAACTGGTCTGGTTTCTGAGGGAGACCAAGATACGCGATAAGCTTCTCATACTCACCGCGATCAAGCCAAACACCAAAGCACATGGAGCAAACATCGATCTCAATGCCTTTGAACAGAAACGACATCATTGGGCTTTCATCGTTCGGGCAAGCGACTTTGCTCTGTTGTTCTGCGGACGCCTTGGAGTCTTTGGATTTTGCGTTGTGTATTTCGAGAGCGGCTTTGGCGCGGATTTCACGGAAGAAATCGCCGGGCACAAAATTACCAGAGCACGTTTCACATCGGTGAACAACGTGCGTGCCAATGGGTATTGGATTTAGCTTCGATTGGTCAAGCGCGCAATGCATTCGTGATGCCTAACGTAGAAGTGAGCGGCCTGCGCGGCTTTTCGCGCAGGTCCGCTCGACTGCCGGGTTAGAACGCGGTTCTTGGCAACTCATAGACTGCCCCGCAAATGGTCTTGAAGGCGGTCGGATCTCCACTCCCAGTAGTCAGAAAGGTGGTGATTCGCTCTACCCAACCGTTCGATGAGATTCTCTAGGGACTCCACCGAAAACTGAACGTACTCTTGAAGCATGTCGTTCGATGAGGTTTTGAGTCGCACAAACGTATAGCCGTCTTCATCGGTACTGTTCCAGTCAGCATGTACCACCAAGTTTCGTAGCCTCCCCAGTTCACCCAACTCGACAATCAGTTCGTTGAAGTCGGCCGGCGCCGAATCAACGCACCTATGAAAGTCTTCGGCAAACCGCTTGAATAGGTCCAATTTGGCGGCATACATCAACTTCTGAATAACTATGAGGCCCGGAGCGTCCGTTCTGTCCGAAATGGTTTCACAGATTAATGAATCAAGTGACTTCTCAAGCGAGTTGAAATACATCACTACGAGACCAACCAGCGGCAAGGACTCGTCCAGATATTCCTCAGCCTTATTTTCATCCTCAATCTCGTGCGACAGGTGCTGGATGAATTTCTTCGTTCTGCTCTTCATGGCCGCAAGATCAAGCGTTCTAACTAGTAGTCTTTTGTTGCCATGAAACCGGACATTCCTGACAAGGTGGTTGTACCGGGCCCCCGTTTGGTCGATCAGGTGCGGGCGGCGGTACGCATACGTCATTACAGCATACGGACCGAAGAGGCCTATGTCCATTGGGTGGTCCGCTACATCCGCTTCAATGGCATGCGTCATCCACGGGAGATGGGGGCTCGCGAGGTGACGGCCTTTCTTTCCCATCTGGCGGTGGAAGAGGATATCGCCGCTGCGACCCAGCAACAGGCCTTGTCCGCCTTGCTTTTCCTCTATCGGCAGGTGTTGGAACTGGATCTGCCATGGCTGACCGACCTGGTCCGGCCCAAGAAGCCGGCTCGTTTGCCGACGGTTTTGAATCGGGATGAAGTGAAGCGGCTGCTGGACGTCATGCCTGTCGGGCAGGCTTTGATGGCCCGGCTGCTCTACGGGACGGGAATGCGGCTGATGGAGTGCCTGCGACTTCGAGTGAAGGACGTGGATTTCGGCCGCGGAGAAATCCTGGTCCGCGAGGGCAAGGGGGCCAAGGATCGGGTCACCATGCTGCCCCGCACCCTGGAAGGCCCTTTGCGGGAACAACTCGCCAGAGCCAGGGAGCTGTTTGAGTATGATCGGGAGAACGGCTTGCCTGGGGTCTATCTGCCCCATGCGCTGGAGCGCAAGTATCCACAGGCAGGGGCTACCTGGCCCTGGTTCTGGGTGTTCCCGGCTGCCGGGTTGTCGGTGGACCCGCGCTCGGGTATCGAGCGGCGGCACCATGCCCACGAAAAGGCCCTGCAACGGGCCATGAAGGAGGCGGCGCGTCGGGCGGGTTTGGCCAAGCCTGTGTCAGTGCATACCTTGAGGCATTCCTTTGCCACCTATTTGCTGGATGCGAGCTACGACATTCGCACGGTGCAGGAACTGCTGGGCCATGCGGATGTTTCGACCACCATGATTTACACCCATGTGCTCAACCGGGGTGGCGGGGCGTGGCTTCTCCCCTGGACCGGGCGTGAGGGGTGTCAGGGCCCTTGAGGTAAACTGCGGCTTTTGCACGGGCAGTCCTGCTGCCAATGGATTCTGAGTGAGCGATCTTTTTTCCCAAGGAACGGTGGATGCCGGGGCGCCCCTGGCGGAGCAGTTGCGACCCCGCTCGCCCGATGAGGTGATCGGCCAGCAGCATCTGCTGGGGCCGGGCAAGCCCCTGCGTCTGGCCTTCGAGTCGGGTCAGCCCCATTCCATGATCCTGTGGGGGCCGCCCGGGGTGGGCAAGACCACCCTGGCGCGCATGATGGCGACCCAGTTCCACTGCGAGTTCATTGCCCTTTCCGCAGTCTTCTCCGGCATCAAGGAAGTGCGGGAGGCGGTGGCCCAGGCCGAGATGTGGAAGGCCCAGGGCAAGCGCACCATCCTCTTCGTCGATGAAATCCACCGTTTTAACAAGGCCCAGCAGGACGGCTTTCTGCCCTTCGTCGAAAGCGGCCTGTTCACCTTCATCGGCGCCACCACCGAGAACCCTTCCTTCGAGGTCAATTCGGCTCTGCTTTCCCGGGCGTCGGTGTATGTGCTGAAGTCCCTGGACGAGGCCGAGATGGGCCAGTTGTTCGACCGGGCCCGGGAAAAGGCCCTGGCGGACCTGGATTTTGACGACGAGGCCCGTACCCGCCTGATCGGCCTGGCCGACGGTGATGCCCGGCGCTTTCTCAACCTGCTGGAGCAGGTGCGCACGGCGGCCCGCACCGCCAAGCTGGCCAAGGTGGATGGGGCTTTCATCGAAGCCACCATGGCCCAGAGCCTGCGCCGCTTCGACAAGGGCGGCGACGCCTTCTACGACCAGATTTCGGCCCTGCACAAGTCGGTGCGGGGCTCCAACCCGGATGGCGCCCTCTACTGGTTCTGCCGCATGCTGGATGGCGGTGCCGACCCGCGCTACCTGGCCCGGCGCATCGTGCGCATGGCCTGGGAAGACATCGGCCTGGCCGACCCCCGGGGCAGCGAGATCGCCATGAACGCGGCCCAGACCTACGAGCGCCTGGGCTCGCCGGAAGGGGAGCTGGCCCTGGCCCAGGCGGTGATCTACCTGGCCTGCGCCGCCAAATCGAATGCCGCCTACAACGCGTATAATGCGGCACGCGCCTTCGTCGCCAAGGACGGCTCCCGCCCGGTGCCCGAGCACCTGCGCAACGCCCCCACCAAGCTGATGAAGGATCTGGGCTACGGCAAGGATTACCGCTACGCCCACGACGAAGCCGAAGGCTACGCCGCCGGTGAGAACTACTTCCCCGACGGCATGGCGCCCGCCACTTGGTATCAGCCGGTGGAGCGGGGCCTGGAAATCAAGATCGGCGAAAAGCTCGCCCACCTGCGGGACCTGGACGCCCAGGCCGCCCGCAAAGGCAAAAAAGGCTAGCCACAGAGGGCACAGAGGACACCGAGTGTCATGGCAGACCAACTGACCCGGCAGATTATCGGCGCCGCCATCGAGGTGCATCGTCTGCTGGGGCCGGGGCTGCTGGAGAGTGTCTATGAGGAGGCCCTCTGCCATGAAATGTCCCTGCGGGATATTCCCTTTGCCCGGCAGGTGGCGGTGGTGGTGGAGCTGAAGTCCCAACGGGCGCTGCCCGAAGCTGTATCGGCCCAGGTCTTGTCCTACCTGAAGGCAACTGGTTTGAAACGTGGTTTACTTATCAACTTTGGCGAGCCCAGGCTTGCCGACGGCGTGAAACGATTTTCTCTGTGATCTCTGTGCCCTCTGTGGCAAAAAGGTTTTGATTCCATGCTCGACATTCAACTGCTCCGCAACGACCTCGACGCCGTGGCTGCCCGCCTGGCGACCCGCGGCAAGGCTATCGACTTCACCCAGTTCTCCGCCCTGGAGGCCGAGCGCAAGACCCTGCAGACCCGCACCCAGGAGCTGCAGGCCAGCCGCAATTCCCTCTCCAAGCAGATCGGCATGTTGAAGGGCAAGGGCGAGGACGCTTCCGAGGTGATGGCCCAGGTGGCCGCCATGAAGACCGAGCTGGAGCAGGCCGAAGCCCGCCTCACCGAGCTGCTGGGCGAGTTCAACGCCATCGTCGCCGCCATTCCCAATCTGCCCAATGAAACCGTGCCGGTGGGCAAGGACGAAACCGACAACGTGGAAGTGAAGCGCTGGGGCACGCCCCGCACTTTCGACTTCGAGGTCAAGGACCACACCGACGTGGGCGAATCCCTCGGCCAGCTGGATTTCGCCGTGGCCGCCAAGATTTCCGGTGCCCGCTTCTCCGTCATGAAGGGCCAACTGGCCCGCCTGCACCGGGCACTCGCCCAGTTCATGCTCGACACCCACACCGGCGAGCATGGCTACACCGAGGTCTACACCCCCTACCTGGTGAATGCCGCCAGCCTCTTCGGCACCGGCCAGCTGCCCAAGTTCGAGGAAGACCTGTTCAAGATCGCCCGGGCCGATGCCGAGCCCCTGTACCTGATCCCCACCGCCGAAGTGCCGGTGACCAACATCGTGCGCGACGAAATCCTCGCCGCCGAGGCTCTGCCCCTGAAGCTGGTTTGCCACACTCCCTGCTTCCGTTCCGAAGCCGGCTCCTACGGCCGCGACACCCGGGGCATGATCCGCCAGCACCAGTTCGACAAGGTGGAGCTGGTGCAGATCGTGGCCCCCGAGAAGTCCGCCGAGGCCCATGAAGAGCTGACCCGCCACGCCGAAACGATCCTGGAAAAGCTGGAGCTGCCCTACCGCCGCGTCACCCTGTGCACCGGCGACATGGGCTTCTCCGCCGCCAAGACCTACGACCTGGAAGTGTGGCTGCCGGCCCAGAACACCTACCGGGAAATCTCCTCCTGCTCCAACTTCGAGTCCTTCCAGGCCCGCCGCCTGCAGGCCCGTTTCCGCAACGAGAAGAACAAGCCGGAGCTGGTGCACACCCTCAACGGTTCCGGCCTGGCCGTGGGCCGCACCCTGGTGGCCATCCTGGAAAACTTCCAGAACGCCGACGGCTCCGTCACCGTGCCGGCCGTGCTGCGTCCCTACATGGGCGGCCTGGAGAAGATCGTCGCCGCCTAAGCCGCCTCGCTCTTCGCAAAGAAAAAGGCCGGGAATATCCCGGCCTTTTTCTTTGCCCCGGCTGCAAGGCAGGAGGGACGGACATTCCGGCATGGCCTGCCTGGAGAATGGCTTGCTGCCTGCCTCTGCGCCATGCCCCGTTCGACCCTGGCGCCTTGCCTGCCCGGCGCCGCCTCAGTGTCGCTTCTTGCCTTTCTTGTCGCCTTTTTTCTCCTTCCTTTCTGCCACCGGCTTGGGCGGAATGTAGGGCGGCTCGTGGCGGGTGAGGATGTCGTAGAAGATGCGGATGTTCTCCACCATGATCACCGCCTCGCCACCCCGGGCGCGGCCGCTCTTCAAGCGCCGGTAATACTCGGGGCGGGAGAGCAGGGGCAGCACCCGCTTCATCTCGAACCAGGAATCCGGGTCCGCCTCGGTGCTGGGGGCGATGGCCAGGCCGCCCTTCATGTGGCCCAGGCCCAGGTTGTAGGCGGCCAGGGCCATCCAGGTGCGATCCGGCTCCTTCACCGTTTCCGGCAGCTGGTCCCGGATGTCCGCCAGGTAGCGGGCGCCGGCGCTGATGCTCTGTTTCGGGTCGAGCCGGTTGGAAACGCCGAGGCGGTCCGCCGTTTCCTCGGTCAGCATCATCATGCCCCGCACCCCGGTGGGGCTGGTGGCCATGGGGTCCCACTGGGATTCCTGGTAGGCCAGGGCGGCGATGAGGCGCCAGTCGATGCCGGTGCGGGCCTGGGCCGATTCGAACTGGGTGCGGAAATCGGGCAGGAGGCTGCGGGTGCGTTCGAGGAACTGCACCACGTCGAACTGCTTCAAGCGGCGCACGTGGCCGAAATAGCGGTCCTTCAGGCGCACCAGGGTGCCGTCCTTGTGCACCCGGCCGAGGAAGGCTTCGGCCTTGGCCACCAGCTCCGGGTCCGCGTCCCCGGGGAAGAGCCAGGCGATGGGCTGGGGCTCGCCGATCTGCAGGGTGGCGCTGAGCTGGGGATAGTAGTTCTGGGCGATGTCGAGGATGGGGCCGTCGGTGAGGGCCAGCTCGATGCGCTGCTCGGCCACCGCCTGCAGCAGGTCCAGGTCGCTCCATTCCGGATGTTCCTGCACCGTCACCGGCGGATTGAGGGCCGGCAGCCCGGCCAGCAGGTCGGCGTGGCGGCTGCGGGCCACCACGTGCACGGTGCGTCCGGCCAGCTGTTCGGTGCTGGTGATGGGCAGGGAGGCCTCGTGCTGCACCAGCAGGTGGCTGCTCTGGAAGAAGGGGGTGGTGGCCTGGAATTCGCTGTTGGCCACGCCCGGGTGCCAGACCAGCCAGGCGGCGGCCATGTGGCCGGCGCCCCGCTTCAGGGCCTGGGCCACTTCCCGGTAATTGCCGACGGAAACCAGCTTCAGCTTGAGCCCGGCCTCCTCGGCGAAGAGGCTGACCAGGTCGTACTCGAAGCCGGCCCCGGCTTCGCCGCCGTTGTCCTGGGCGCCGGGGGTGTAGGTCAGGGGGCCGGGGCTGGTGAGAACCACCAGCTCGTTGCTTTCCCGCCAGGAGGCCACCTTCCTGTCGGCACAGGCGTAGACCAGGGCCAGGGCAAGCAGGGCAACCAGCAGCCAGCGGAATACCTGTGGACGCATCCTCGCCTTTCCGGGGTTGTCCGGGAAAAAAGTTCCCGGATTGTGCCATGGACGCCCAGCCCGACAAAGGGGCCCAGGTCAGCGCCCGGGGCGGCGAATCGTGCTAAAATCCGCCTCCCCGGTGAGGTACCGAAGTGGCCATAACGGCGCTGACTCGAAATCAGATGGTCAGGGAAACCTGGCACGTGGGTTCGAATCCCACCCTCACCGCCACTCCTTTTCTGCTTCTTCCGGCGGCGCCTGCCGCCCGCTGCGGGGACGACCCCGCCAGCGTCCGTACCTTGGGGACGGCCCCGTTGCCACGGAGGTCGCCCATGTTTTTCCCCGCTACTGTCTTTTCCCTTTCGCCCCTGCTGGCCTGGGCTGTGCTGCTGCTCGCCGGTCTGCTGGAGATCGGCTGGGCCCTGGGCCTCAAGTCGGCGGCCGCCTCGTCCCGTCCGGCACTGATGTGGTCCGCCACCCTGGCGGCCATGGCGGCGAGCGTGGGCCTGCTGGCCCTGGCCCTGAAACAGCTGCCCCTGGGTCTGGCCTATGCGGTGTGGACGGCCATCGGCATCGCCGGCACCGCCCTGGTGGGAATTTTCCTGCTGGGGGAATCGGCCAGTCCCCTGCGTCTGTGCAGCATCGGCCTGATCCTGGCCGGGGTGGCCGGGCTCAAGCTGAGCGCCTGAGTCCTTTGTTTCTCAGGCGCCGCCGCCGGGCGGGCGCATCGCCAGCAGGGTCTCGGAATGGTAGTCGCGGCGGTAGAGCACCACCACGATGATGCTGGTGACCACCAGGAACAGGCCCGGACCCACCAGCCAGGTGAGGGCGGCGAGGCCGAAGTAGTAGGCCCGGATGCCCCGGTTGAAGTCGTCCCCGGCGTAGCTGTTCACCGCCGCCATGCGCCGGGCGCTGGCTTCCAGTTCCGGATCGGTGTCGCAGCTGCCGGTGGGGGCGGCGCCCACCAGGATGGAGAGCAGGTTGAACTGGCGCAGGGACCAGGTGAACTTGAAATAGGCTACGACGAAGACGCCGAAGAGCAGCAGCAGCTTCAGTTCCAGCAGGTCCCGGGTGACTTCCCGGGCGAAGGGGAAGTCGGCGGTGACGGAGACCACCTTGTCCAGGGTGCCGAGCACGGCGAAGAGGCCGGCGATGATGTAGATGGTGGTGTTGGCGTAGAAGGAGACGCTGTTCATCAGGTTGCCGATAAGGGAGGCGTCGGTGATGCGCACTTCCCGCTCCAGCAGGCGCCGCGCCCATTGCAGGCGGTAGGCGTGGCCCTGGCCCACCAGGTTTTCCCGGGCGTGAGGCCCCCGTTCGGCGAAGAAGACGTAGCCGATCCAGCAGAAGAGGAACCAGCTCAGGGCGCTCCAGTCGAGCAGGGTCAGATGGGCCAGGGGGCCTTGGGGCATGGGGAATTCCGCGTCAATGAAAGCCGATGGGCCGATTTTGCCACAGCCGGAGCCGGGCCGTTCCCGGCGCCGCGGGGCGGCTTCAGATGACCCGGCTCTTGGCCGGCACGTGGCGGGCCAGGAAATCCATCTGGTCGGCCAGGATCTGGCGGTTGGAGAGAATCAGGAATTCGGCCCGGTTGGGCACGTAGGGCAGGTAGAGCAGTTCCATGCCGGCCTTTTCCAGCAGGCGGGCGCCCTTCTTCTGGTTGCAGGGCATGCAGGCGGCCACCACGTTGGTCCAGGTGTCGCTGCCGCCCTTGGAAATGGGGATGACGTGGTCCCGGGTCAGGCGCTGGCTGGAGAATTCCCGGCCGCAGTAGGCGCACAGATGGCGGTCCCGGTGGAACAGTTCCCGGTTGGAGAGGGGCGGTACGTGGCGGTTGTAGCCTTGGCCGTGGCTGTGGCCGCGCAGGGCGATGATGCTGTTGGCGGTGATGGCGGAGCGCTGGCCGGTGAGGCGGGAAATGCCGCCGCGCAGGGTGAAGGCGTTGTCGCCCGCATCCCAGGCCACCATTTCCCGGGCGTAGTAGAAGCAGGCCTCCTGCCAGGAAATCCAGCGCTGGGGCACTCCGTTCTGGTCCAGGGCCAGGATCAGGGGCGCACAGGCGTACTCGGCCAGCAGGTGGGGGGCCGGGAGGCAGTGCGGGGGCGGCAGGCATACCGGATCGTTCATGGGAGTCCATAAAAATCATCGGTTTGCGCCAGAGTAACAAAGGCCGCCGGCTTTTCCTAGGGCATGGCCCGGCTGCCGGGTGGCGGCTGGGGAAGGGGAGGCTTTCGGGTATCCTTGCGCCTGTATGGCAGCGGCGGCTCCGATTTTCCCCCGCTGCCGCCACTGCCGCGGCTGCGGCCCTGTCTTCCATCCATTTGTCTGCCCGATCGTTCCATGGCTGCCCCATCTTCCACCCTCAAAGCCGCCCTGGTGGTTTCCCTGCTGGCCCATGCCGTGCTCCTGGCCTGGGGGCGCTGGAGTCTGACGCCCACGCCCAGCGCGGCGGCTGGCGGCATGCGGGTGGATCTGCGCGGCGGCCGGCCCGCTGCCGAGGCCCTGCCCCGGGAGGCCCAGTTGGCGCCGCTTTCCCGGCAGGTGCCGCCGAAGTCACCGTCCCGCCTGCCTGAGCGGCCGGCCCCCATTTTGGCCGTTCCCGGCGCCACCGCCCAGGTGGTGGCCGCTGCCGCCCGTCCGCCGGCGCCGGCCGAGGCGGTACCGGAACGGCGGGGGGAGGGGGAGGGCCAGTCC
>NZ_JBXAST010000059.1:0-20149 GCF_058809645.1 Azospira sp. MPR-E4
CACCCAGGGCGACCTCTTCGCCGCCCTGCCCCCGCCCGTGGAAGCGCCGCCGCCCCTGCCGACTCCCACGGAAGGCGAAGACCTGGTGGCCGACTACGCCACCCTGGGCCTCACCCTGGGCCGCCACCCCCTGGCCCTGCTGCGGGATCGCCTCACGGCCGGCCGCTTCATCACCGCCGCCGAACTGCGGGCCGCGCCGGACAGGAAACTGGCCCGGGCCGCCGGCATCGTCACCCACCGCCAGCGCCCCGGCACCGCCAGCGGCATCGTCTTCGTCACCATGGAAGACGAAACCGGCCCCATCAACGTCATCCTCCGCCCCGAACTGGTGGAAAAACAGCGCCGCGAAACCCTGGCCGCCCGCCTCCTGGGCGTCTACGGCCAACTCGAATCCCGCCACGGCGTCACCCATCTGGTGGCCAAGCGGCTGGTGGATCTGACGCCGCTGCTGGGCCGGCTGGCGACCCGGAGTCGGGATTTTCATTAGGAGATTGCTATAGGCCAAGAAGAGACCTTCATCGAATCTGTAATCAAACATCCAGATGGCAGTCCCCAAAAATAAGCTGCCATTCCGCCGCTGGAATGGCAGCCGATGACCGTCCCGAGCGTATGGACTTTTCGATAATCAAAAATAGGGAATTTTTTAATTAATGCCGTGCGAGAATCAATCTTCACTGGTAAAAAAAGCCAACATTCATGGACGAGAAAATCAACAATCGAATCCTCGCTGGTCAAATCACCGCGCTGACCATTGACACGTCTATCTTCGAAAAAAACGGTCTGGCGCTGGAAAGCGGGCTACTCGCTCAGCTCGAGCAGTTTCGTGAGAGCGAATTTCAACTGGTCATAGCGAACACGGTAGCTAACGAGGTGAAGCGGCATCTCGCGAGAAATGCAACAGATGCGACTAAGGCGTTACGCACTGCACTAACACATACCGCCAAGCATCGAGCATTGAGTTCGTCGCATCAGGAAGAACTGACTGTACTAAGCGAGCTTGCAACAGCAGATGATGATATGCGCGCCCGGAAACGGTTCGACGACTGGGTTGAGCGCGTCGGGGCAAACGTTATTCTTGAGGATGAGTTTGCCTCAATTGGTGAGGTCATGCGCCGCTATGAGACAGGTGAACCACCGTTCGCAGAAACCGGCGAGAAAAAACAAGAATTTCCTGATGCGGTGGCACTCTCAACACTAGAAGGATGGGCCGAGGACCGCAACACACAAATTCTGGCTGTCGCACACGATAAGGACTGGCAACGTTATGGCGTCCAGTCAAAGCACCTCATTGTGGTCGATGATCTCGCTGATGCACTGTCAACCATTCAGGGGCTGGGAGCAGCCCGTGAGCCAGCAGTACGACTCGCTACACTATTTTCAGCCGGGGATGCCGTGGGGCTTTATGCTTCCGTACTAGATGCCGCACGACATCAGGTGGACAAATTTGAGCTCCATATCGAAGCCGACTCCCAGTTTGCGGTTGAGGAGGCAGGGGTTGAGGCAACAGTTGACGATATCAGCCTCGACATTCCTGATGGGACCGGTGCCACGCTGGACACCATATCGCAACATGATGGACAGGCAGTGATCAAGGTTAGTGGAGTCGCCTCTTTGGATTTCAACCTTTACTTCAATTTTGAAAAATTTGACAGCATTGATCGCGATTACGTGAACATGGGTAGCGCCACAATTCCTTACCTCGTTGATATTGAATTCGAGGCGCTGGTGACTGTCCAGATTGATGAAGATGGGCTAACACTGGACGGTGTTGAATTGCTGCCGGTGGCACACGACGTATTTTTTAGCGACATTGAACCGGATTGGATGAGCGACCCCGACAATTACAACGCTTAGGACCAGCAATCAGGCAAGTGCTCCATTTCATTTGGCCGCGATTGCCTCGCCTTTCGAGTTCTTCCCACGTCTTTTCTAATATTGGGAAATGCGATAATTACCGCTTGCCGCGTACTAGTCAGCAGCTGAACATCAGCAAGATCGATGATCTACGGACATACATGCCTATCCGAACAACCGTTGTAGCTTGAAAACCTCTTTCGAGTAAGTTCAGGGGCGAAACACTGTTACGGTACGTAAGCCGTCGCTTCCATGTGCGAGTCCAAAACAGCTCTGATAGACTCGCCCACCCTGACTCCCCCTCGCCTCATGCCCACCCTCACCCAACAACTCACCTTCCTCCGCGAAATCGATCGGCTGAAAAGCGTGGTCCGGCTGACGCCACTGCTTGACCGCTCGCGGCGGGAGAACAGTGCGGAGCATTCCTGGCATCTGGCGCTCTATGCCCTGGTGCTGGCGGAACATGCGGCGGGAACTGTGGATGTGCTGCGGGTGGTGAAGATGCTGCTGATCCACGACATCGTGGAGATCGACGCGGGGGACGTGCCCTTCCATGTACCGGAAACCCATGCGGGGCAGGCGGAGCGGGAGCGGCTGGCGGCGGAGCGCCTCTTCGGCCTGCTGCCGGAAGCCCAGGCGGCAGAGTTCCGCGAACTATGGTTCGAGTTCGAGGCGGCGGAGAGCGACGACGCCAGGTTCGCCAAGGCCCTGGACCGCTTTCAGCCCATGCTGCACAACGCCGCCACCGAGGGCGGCACCTGGGTGGAATGTGCCGTCACCCTGGAGCAGGTGAAGCAGCGCTGCCGCCCGCCCATCGAGAAGGGCTCCCCCGCCCTGTGGGCCGTGGCCGAGCAGATGGCCGAGGCTCACCTGGGCCCGGCCGGTAGCGAGACGCCGGACCAGGCCATCTGAGGTCCGGTTCCGGGCTTCCGCCAATCCTCCTTCTGCCCGCCGGGCCCCGCCCGGGAGCGGGCTTGCCGCCTAATCCACACCCGCCACACCCGCCCCATTCTGCCCCGGCCTGCCGAAGCGGGTCGGGGGCGCTTCCGCCAGGGGGCTGTCGGCCTCCATCTCCGGCTCGCCCTGGCGGCGTTGCAGGGGAATGACGCCGGCCCAGGCGGGCCAGGCCAGATCCTCCGCATCGTCCTTGGGGCCACCCTGGCGCACCTTGGCCGAGGCTTCGGCCAGGGAGAGGCGCAGCACGGCGGTGGCGTTCACCTCCTTGGCCGTCATGGGCCGCAGGCCCTCCCAGCGCCCCGGGTAGAGGCCCTCGATGAAGGCCCGCAGGGCCCGGTGCTTTTCCTCCGGCGCGGTCACCGCCTCGAAGCGGCCGTAGATCACCACGGAGCGGTAGTTGAGGGAGTGGTGCATGGCGGAGCGGGCCAGCACCAGGCCGTCGGCCAGGGCGATGCTGACGCAGGCCTCCCCAGCCAGCAGGGCCTGGCCCAGGCGCGAGGCCTTGGCGGCGTGCAGGTAGAGGTGGTCGCCCTCGCGCCAGTGCAGGGTGGGAATGGCGTGTACGCTGCCCTCCCACTGAAAAGCCACGGTGCACAGCAGGCCCGCATCCACGATGGTGGCGACGCTGGCCAGGTCGTAGGCGGCCCGCTGGGGCCGGCGCAGGACCCGGGTGCGGGCGGAGGGGCTGGAAGAGGCGGAAGGGCCGGAAGGGTTTGGGGAAGGCTGGGATTCGCGCATGGCGGCAAGCTCCGGTGAATGGAAACAGGGCCAGCCTAAGGCTTGCGTGGTACCTTCTGTAGCGCCACCAAACACCTTATTCATGGAGCCACGATGGAACTGGACTGGCTGCTGGCCCCGCCCCTGCCCGAGGCCATGCCCCGGCAGCGCCTGCTCTACCACCGCCTGCGGGACGCCATTCTCTGCGGCCGCCTGGCCCCGGCCACGCGCCTGCCGGCCAGCCGCGCCCTGGCCGATTCCCTGGGTATCGCCCGCAACACGGTGCTCTTCGCCTATGAGCAGCTGACGGCCGAAGGCTGCCTGGTGGCGGACCGCCAGGGCACCCGGGTGGCGCCCCTGGCCGCCCTGGGCGCCGCCGCCGACGGGCCTTCCCAACGCGGCCCGGCCCCGCCTTCGCCGGGGCTGTCGGCCCGGGCCGAAATCGCCCGCCAGCCCGCCGTCGTACCCCATGCGCCGCCCCTGCCCTTCAGCCCGGGCATTCCGGATTACGGCCCCTTTCCCTTCCGCGCCTGGCGGGGCTGCCTGGAACGGGCCTGGCAGGAGGTGAGCTGGCGGGAACTGGGCTACACCGCCCACGGCGGCGACCCGGCCCTGCGCCGGGAGCTGGCGGGCCACCTGACCACGGTGCGGGGCCTGCCGGTGGCGGCGGAGCAGATCGTCATCACCAGCGGCACCCAGAGCGGCCTGGACCTGTGCGCCCGCTTCCTGGCCGACGCCGGCCACACCGCCTGGCTGGAAAACCCGGGCTACCAGGCGGCCCGCATCGCCTGGAGCCTGGCCGGCCTGGCCCTGCACGACGTGGCGGTGGACGAGGCTGGCATGGCGCCGACGGCGGCGGACTGGGCGGAACGGCCGCCCCGGCTGATCCTCCTCACCCCCTCCCACCAGTACCCCACGGGCCGGGTCATGCCCCTGGGGCGCCGGCTGGACCTCATCGAGCAGGCCCGGCAGGCCGGCGCCTGGATCGTCGAGGACGACTACGAAAGCGAATTCCGCCGGGCCGGCCCGGCGCCCCCGGCCCTCTTCGGCCTGCAGGAGGAAGCGCCGGTGGTCTATGTGGGCACCTTCAGCAAGACCCTCTACCCGGGCCTGCGTCTGGGCTATCTGGTGCTGCCCCGGGGCATCGCCGCCGACTTCGCCCTGGCCGCGGCCCAGACCACCCGGGCCGGCCAGGGCATCGAGCAGCGGGCCCTGGCGGACTTCATCCGGCGCGGCCACTACACCGCCCACCTGCGCCGCATGCGCGCCCGCTACGCGGCCCGCCAGACGGCCCTGCGCCAGGCCCTCAGCGCCGCCCTGGGGCCGGACCTGCGACTCGGCGGCGGCGAGGCCGGCCTGCATCTGGTGCTGGAACTGCCGCCCCAGCAGGACGACCGGGCCGTGGCCGCCCGGGCCGCCGCCCTGGGCCTGGGCCCGCGCCCCCTCAGCCACTACGCCCGGCCCCCGGTGCGCTGCAACGGCCTGGTGCTGGGCTACGGCAATCTGGAAACGGGCATGGTGGGCGATGCGGTGCAACGGCTGAAACTGGCCCTGGCGCTCGGGGAACCGCTGCCGGGCTGAGACAGGGGCGGGCGCGGGGAAGCGGGCACGGCCGCTTTCCGCGAACGCCCGGAACAGGTTCGGGCGGACAGGACCGGCCCCAGCCGGGAACGGGCCCGGCGCCGCCCACCGGCCATCCCGTCGGCATGAAGCCAGAACCTGCCGCAGCCATGGCCTGCCGCCCGGGCCGGGGCGGAAAATCGTCCTTAAACGACGCTGCCGCCTCGCCTAGAATGAAGACGGCGACGGCGGTCCGGCAGCGGCAAAGATGGCGCCGTTGTGAGAGAATCCGGGCCCAGAAACCAATCGGGGCGCCCGCCGGCGCTTTCCCCACCTGCAAATCCATAGGCACACCATGAGCACCCAAGGCACGCAGCGCCGCAGCACCTTCGACAAGATCGAGATCGGCCAGAAGTTTTTCGACCCCATCAGCGCCGAATACTTCGTCAAGCTGACCGACACCACCGCCGCCATGGTCACCGGCATCGGCGACGGCACCATCCCCGACGAATTCGAACCGGAAGACGTGGTCCGCATCGACGGCTAAGGGGCTTTCCAGCCCCTCCGCCCCGACCCGCCCCGGCCGGCCGCTCCAGGCCGGGGGCAGCCAAGGGGCAGAAAGCACAGGCGCCATGGACGCACCCGCCCCCTGGGGCAATCTGCTGGCCGTTCCCGACGGCCCCCTCGACGGAGAGCGCTTCGACGCGCTGCTGGCGGGCGGTGCCTTTCGCCTCGAGCGCATCGTTTCCACCGGCCAGTCCAGCCCGCCCGGTTTCTGGTACGACCAGGAGGACGGCGAATGGGTGGCCCTGCTCAGCGGCGCCGCCGAACTGCAGTTCGAGGACGAGGCCGAGCCGCGCCGCCTGGCCCCCGGCGACTGGCTGCACATCGCCCCCCACCGCCGCCACCGGGTGCACTGGACCGCCCAGGACCAGACCACCGTCTGGCTGGCCATCCACTACCGTTAGCCGTTCCTGCCGGCTGCCCGCCGGGCGGCCCGCATGCCCGCAGCGGCGACTGCCGGCGCCCTTCCCTGCCTTGCTTCACACCCCGTCTTGCGCCAAGCCCCGCCGCTGCTGCGCCCGGGGTCGCGCCGCCCTGCCCTAGCGGTAATCGATGACCGAGCCGTCGGCCCGGCACAGCACGATCTGGTCGCTGCGCTGGATGCCGTCCACGGCCCGGCGGCAGAGGTCGAGGAAATGCTGGATGCCCCGGGTGCGGAATTTCTGGCGGTGGATGATGAAGTGGAACTGGCGCCGCAGATTGAGCCCGGGGGCCGGCAGTTCCGCCAGGCTGCCGCGGCGGAAGGCCTCCTTCAGGGCCAGGCGGGAAATGCAGCCGATGCCCAGGCCCGCTTCCACGGCCCGCTTGATGGCCTCCGTGTGTTCCAGTTCCAGCGCCACTTTCAGCCGGGGCAGCCGTGAACCCAGCGCCCCTTCAAGGGTCTGGCGGGTACCCGAGCCGGGCTCCCGCAGAATCCAGGGCTCGGCGAGGAGGTCTTCGAGCGTGGCGTCCTGCCTGCCCGCCAGGGCATGGTCCGGAGCGGCGAAGACCGCCAGCTCGTCCTCGATCCAGGGCGACACTTCCAGATCCGGGTGCTGGCAGACGCCCTCGATGAGGCCGAAATCCAGCTCGAAATTGGCCACCTGGCGGATCACCGTGGCGGTGTTATGCACCTCCAGATGGACCCGGCCCCGGGATTCCTCCGGCCGCCCGCCCATGAACTCCCCCAGCAGCAGGGGCGCCAGGTAGTTGCCGATGGTCAGGGTCGCCCCCAGGCGCAGGGGGCCGCCTTCCCCCTCGCCCTGCAGCAGGGCCTCCACGTCCCGCCCCTGGTCCAGCAGGGCCTGCACCCGGGGCAGCAGCTGGCGCCCCAGTTCGTTGAGCTGCAGGCGCTTGCCGTGGCGGTCGAAGAGGCGGGTGTCGAACTGCTTTTCCAGTTCGTTGAGGCTCATGCTCACCGCCGACTGGGACAGGGACAGGCTCTCCGCCGCCCGGGAGACGCTCTCCTGGCGGGCCACGGCGACGAAGGATTCCAACTGGCGCAGGGTGAATTTCATGGCGAGGGGCCTTGCTTATCAATTTATCTGACGGATTATATAAATTTAATTCGATTCATCTATATGAACCCGGCCCCTAGAATCCGTTCCAACTTCCCGTCACCTTTGTCCCCACGATCCGCGAAAGTCCTGCCATGTCCTCGTTCATCCACGAAGAAGTCACCAGCGTGCATCACTGGAACGACAGCCTGTTCAGCTTCAAGACCACCCGGGACCCGGGGCTGCGCTTTCGCACCGGCCAGTTCGTCATGATCGGCCTGGAAGTGGAGGGCCGCCCCCTGATGCGCGCCTACAGCATCGCCAGCGCCCACTACGAGGACCATCTGGAATTCTTCAGCATCAAGGTGCCGGACGGCCCCCTCACCTCCCGTCTGCAGCACCTCAACCCGGGCGACAAGATGCTGGTCAGCCGCAAGCCCACCGGCACCCTGGTGCTGGACGACCTGAAACCCGGCAAGCACCTCTACCTGCTGGGCACCGGCACCGGCCTGGCCCCCTTCATGAGCGTGATCCGGGACCCGGAGGCCTACGAGCAGTTCGACAAGATCGTGCTGATCCACGGCGTGCGCACGGTGAGCGAACTGGCCTACTCCGACTTCATCGAGAACGAGCTGCCCAACAATGAGTTCTTCGGTGAGCTGGTACGGGAAAAGCTGATCTACTACCCCACCGTGACCCGGGAACCCTTCCGCAACCAGGGCCGCCTCACCGACCTGCTGGAAAGCGGCAAGCTGTGCGCCCAGATCGGCCTGCCCCAGCTCAACCCGGAAACCGACCGGGCCATGCTCTGCGGCAGCCCGGCCATGCTGGCCGACACCAGCGCCATGCTGGACCGCCTGGGCTTCCAGGTTTCCCCCCACATCGGCACCCCCGGCGACTACGTCATCGAGCGGGCCTTCGTGGAAAAATAAGGCGCTTCGCGCGCTGCCAAAAACCGGGCCCGGCGCCCGGTTTTTTTTTGCCGGCGGCGCCCCCGGTCCGCCATGCCGGCAGTCGGCTCGCGACACCGCGGCGGCATCCTGCCGGCATGAATTTGTGAAACTTGATTCACATCAAGTTTTCGACTTTCCAAGGTACTGGATTGCAAGGAGAAAATCCGCCCCCCACGCCACCCCCGCGCCATCGCTTGCCAGACGCCATCTTTCGCCCGTTGCACAAAAAAACCAAGACGACATCAACGGGGGTTGGACATGGAAATCACGACAGGTGAGAGCATCGCCTCGCCAACGCTCATGGAAGTCCTGCAGGAAGTGCTGCAGGACTCCAAGATCGCCCACCGGGTCAGCTGGGAACGCTGGGCCCCGGGCACCCTGTGGCAGTCCTGCCACAACCGCAGGCAAAGTCTGTTCGTGGTCCGCCACGGCCGCCTGGAACTGGCGGTGACGGATGCGGAAGGCCGGGAACGCTCCCTGCGCCTGCTGGCCGAATCGGAGCTGTTCGGCACCGAGGCCCTGGCCGCCGGCCCCGCCGCCGAAGGCGAGGCCGCCCGGCAGGATTACGGCATCCGCGCCGTCACCTATTCCGAAGTGCTGCAGCTTCCCCTGGACATCGTGGACCAGCTGATCGCCCAGTTGCCCCTCTTCCGCAAGGCCCTCACCAGCAGCATCGCCAACCACATCTGGGCCCTGGAACGGGAGCGGGAACACGGCCGCTCCATGCCCACCAACAACCGCCTGCTGTGCTATCTGCGCTGCGGCGAAAACGGCATCCGGAGCGGGCAGAAGCCCAGCGGCAAAGCCACCCTGCCCATGCACCTGCTGGCCCGGCGCATCGGTTGCAGCGCCGGCCACCTCTCCCGCTCGGTCAGCACCATGGTGCGCCAGGGCATGCTGCTGCGCCACGACGGGCGCCTGCAATTGCAGGGCGACGGCGAACGGCCCTACGCCTTCTGCGAAGGCTGCGCCTAGGTGCCAGGCCAGCTCACCGCCGCGGCATGAAGGTCCGGGTACGTGAGTCAGCCTCAGTAAGGCAAGGGAAAGCGGCGGCACAGTTCAGCCACCTGGGCCCGGACCGCAGCGGCGACCGCCGGGTCCGGCGCTTCCGGATTGGCGGCCAGGGCTTCGAGCAGATGCACGATGAGACCGCCGATCAGGCGGAACTCGGCGGTGCGAAAGCCCCGGCTGGTGCCGGCCGGGCTGCCGACGCGGATGCCGGAAGTGACCATGGGCTTTTGCGGATCGTGGGGAATGGCGTTCTTGTTGAGGGTGATGCCGACCCGCTCCAGGGCTTTTTCCGCCACATTGCCGGTCAGATTCAGGGGCCGCAGGTCGGCCACCGCCAGATGGGTGTCGGTGCCGCCGGAGACGATGCGCAGGCCGCCGGCCGCCAGGGTCTGGGCCAGGGCCTGGGCGTTTTCCACCACCCGGGCCGCATAGCTGCGGAACTCCGGTTGCAGGGCCTCGCCGAAGGCCACCGCCTTGGCGCCGATCACGTGCATCAGGGGGCCGCCCTGCAGGCCGGGAAAAACGGCGGAATCGATGGCCTTGCCGAGGGCCGTGTCGTTGCTCAGGATGAGGCCGCCCCGGGGCCCGCGCAGGGTCTTGTGGGTGGTGGAGGTCACCACGTCGGCGTAAGGCAGGGGCGACGGATGGGCGCCGCCGGCGACGAGGCCAGCAAAGTGGGCCATGTCCACCAGCAGCCGCGCCCCGACCCGGTCGGCGATGCGGCGGAACTCGGCGAAATCGAGAATGCGGGAATAGGCGGAACCGCCGGCGATGATCAGCTTGGGTCGGTGTTCATAGGCCAGGTGTTCCACCTCCGCCATGTCGATGCGGTGGTCGTCCGCCCGCACGCCGTAGGCGACGCCGCGAAACCACTTGCCCGACTGGTTCATGGGCGCCCCGTGGGTCAGGTGGCCGCCGGCGGCCAGGCCCAGGCCGAGGATGGTGTCGCCCGGTTGCAGCAGGGCCAGATAAACGGCCTGATTGGCCTGGCTGCCGGAATGGGGCTGCACATTGGCGTAGGCGCAGCCGAAGAGGCCCTTGGCCCGGGCGATGGCCAGGGCTTCCACCCCATCCACCGGGCCGCAGCCGCCGTAATAGCGCCGGCCCGGGTAGCCTTCCGCGTACTTGTTGGTGAGCACCGAGCCCTGCATTTGCAGGACGGCGCGGCTGACGATGTTCTCCGAGGCGATCAGCTCGATCGAATCCCGCTGCCGCGCATGTTCGGCAGCCACGTGGCGGGCCGCTTCGGGGTCGGTGCGACCCAGCGTTCCGGTGGCCTTGTCGTATGGCGGCCGGGGCAGATCGTTTGGGTTGTTCATCTCTCGTTGCCTTTCTCTGTTGCTGATGGACGAGGCGCCGGCAGCCCCGGCGCCCATTGCTGGTTCCCGCCCGGCCTAGCGCCCTTCCCCGGCCGCGGACTGGCCCAGGCGGGGCATGCCGCGCAGGAGACGCAGGTCGCCGTGGATCAGGGCGTGGGCCGCCAGGCCGGCGAGCAGGCCCCAGAAGGCGCCCCCCAGGCCGAACAGGGTGACGTTGGCGGCAGTGGCGAGAAAGGTGATCAGGGCCGTTTCCCGCCCCCGCAGATCCACCAGGGCCGTGGCCAGGCTGCCGCCGATGGCGCCGAGCAGGGCCAGGCCGGCCAGGGTGGTGATGAAGGCGGGCGGCAGCACCACGAAGAGGGCCGCCAGGGTGGTGCCGAAAATGCCCACCAGGGTGTAGAACACGCCGCAGGCCAGGCCGGCGATGTAGCGTTTGCCCGGCTCCTCGTGGGATTCCCTGCCGGTGCAGATGGCGGCGGTGATGGCGGCGACGTTGAAGGCATGGGAACCAAAAGGAGCCATCAGCAGGGAGCCCAGCCCGGTCACCGCCAGGATGGGGCTGGCGCTGGTCTTGAAGCCGTCGTTGCGCAGCACCAGCATGCCCGGCATGTACTGGCCGGTAAGGGTGATGACGAAGAGCGGCAGGGCCACGCTGAGGAGGGCGTTCACCGAAAAGGCGGGCGTGGTGAACACCGGCAGGGCCAGCTTCAGCGAGACCCCGGTGAAGCTGGCCTGGCCGAGCCCGAGCAGCAGCAGGATGCCGGCCACCAGCACGCCGACGATGGCGTAGCGGGCGGTGAAGCGGCGCAGCAGGGCATAGGTCAGCACCAGCACCCCCACCAGCAGCGGGTCCATGCCGGCGCCGCCGAAGGCGCCGATGCCGAAGCGCAGCAGGATGCCGGCCAGCAGCCCGGCGGCGATGCCGGGGGGAATCATCCTCACCACCCGCTCGAAATAGCCGGAGATGCCCAGCACCATGAAGCCGACGGCGGAGAGCATGTAGGCGCCGATCATTTCTGCATAAGGCGTGGTCGGCAGCACGGCGATGAGAAAGGCGGCGCCGGGGGTGGACCAGGCGGTGATGATGGGCTCCCGGTAGCGGTAGCTCAGCCAGGCGCCGGTCAAGCCGACGCCCACGGAAATGGACCAGATCCAGGAGGCGGTCTGCTCCGGGCTCAGGCCGGCCGCCTTGGCGCCCTGGAAAACCAGGATGAAGGTGCCGCCGTAATTGACGATGACCGAGATCAGGGCCGCCACAGTGGGGTGCAGCAGGTCGGCGGGCTTGAGGGATTGGGTGTTCACGGGCGGTCTCCTGGGGCGTCGGTTGGCCTTGTCAGCCCCGCCAGTGTGGCGGCAAAATGGCCTTGTATAAATTGCCACTTTTGATAATTAATAAGACCACTTTGCCATTGCCCGGACAGTGCCGGATGTCGCCTGCCGCGCTTCTCCGGCCGCTGCCGACGCCGCCTTTCCCGATCCCCGTTCACCGAACTGCGCTTCCCACCAAGCTGAGAAACTCCCCATGAGAACCCGCGCCACCGCCTATCCGATCTGGAACCGCTTCACCCCGGAAGCGGGCAGCCGGCTGTCCATGCGCGAGCAGCTGGTGCGCTTCTTCCGCCAGGGGGTGGCGGACGGCACCCTGCAGGCCGGCATCCGCCTGCCCGCCTCCCGGGTGCTGGCGGCGGAACTGAAGCTGTCCCGGATCACCGTCTCCGGCGCCTACGAGCAACTGATCGCCGAAGGCTTTCTCGAGGCGCGCCAGGGATCGGGGACTTATGTGGCAGCCCACGCCGCCGGCCCGGCCCGGGCACCGGCTCCTGGGGGCAGCGCTTCGATCGCGTCTGCCGCTTCCGCCAGGAACACCGCCCCACGGCCGCCGGCGGCAGCCCCCGCAAGCACGCCGGGCTCCCAGCGCGCCCGTTGCCTGCGCGGCCCCGACTCCATGTCCATGGCCCAGGCCGCCTGGCCCCTGACGCCGGGCCTGCCGGCCCTGGATGCCTTTCCCTACGCCCTCTGGGGCCGCCTCGACGGCCGCTTCTGGCGCCGCCATCCGGCCCCCGACCTGTCCTACGGCGAGCCCCAGGGGCTGCTGGCCCTGCGGGTGGCCCTGGCCGAATACTTGGGCGCCGCCCGGGGCGTGGTCTGCCGCCCGCACAACATCATCATCGCCCCCGGCGCCCAGGCGGCCATCGCCATCGCCGCCCTGGCCCTGACCGATGCGGGGGATTCGGTGTGGGTGGAAAACCCCGGCTACGACGCCGCCTACCGCAGCCTGGTCCTCTCCGGCGTCACCGCGGTGGGCATCCGGGTGGATGAGGCGGGCCTGGACGTGGAGGACGGCCGCCGGCGGGCGCCGGAGGCGCGGCTGGCCCTGGTCTCGCCCTCCCACCAGTATCCCCTGGGCGTCACCATGAGCCTGGAGCGCCGCCTGGCCCTGCTGCAATGGGCCGACGAGGCCAACGCCTTCATCCTGGAAGACGATTACGACAGCGAGTTCCGCCACGAAGGGGCGCCGACCCCGGCGCTGAAGGCCCTGGATGCGCGCAACGGCCGGGTCATCTACATCGGCACCCTGAGCAAGCTGCTGGCCCCGGGCCTGCGGCTGGGCTATCTGGTGGTGCCCGACGAACTGGTGGAGGTGCTGCAGACGGTGCGCAACGGCACCGACCACCGGGTACCAGCCTCGATCCAGGCCACGGCGGCCGAATTCATCGGCAACGGCCACCTGGGCGCCCACATCCGCCGCACCCGGGCCCTTTACGGGGAGCGGCGGGCCGCCCTGCTCGAGGCCCTCAGGGAAGCCGGGGAAGCGCGGTTTTCCGTCACCCATGCGGCCACCGGGCTGCACCTGCTGGCCCATCTGCCCGGGCGGGTGGACGACCTGGCCCTGGCCGCCGCCGCCCGCGCCCACCGCATCGGCGTCACGCCCCTGTCGGCCTACCGGGTCGTGCCCGGGGCCGGCGCCTCACGGGGATTGCTGATGGGCTTCGGCAACACCCGGCCAGAAGCGATCCGGGCCGCCGTACGCACCCTCTGCGGGCTCTATCCGGACGCCGGCTGAAACGGTGGCGGTGCCGGCCTAGGCCTCGCCCCGGGCCAGCACCACGGTAAACCAGAAGGTGGCGCCCTGGCCGGCCTGGCTGTTGATGCCGATGCAGCCGCCCATCATTTCCACCAGGTGCTTGCTGATGGAAAGCCCCAGGCCGGTGCCGCCGAACTTGCGGGCGATGGAACCGTCCACCTGGGTGAAGGGGGCGAACAGCTGGGGAATCTTTTCCGCCGGAATGCCGATGCCCGTGTCGCTGACGGCGAAGCGCAGAATGACGTTGCCGCCGCTCTCCCCTTCCCGCCACACCGAGAGGGTGATCTCGCCCCGGGCGGTGAACTTGACCGCGTTGGCCACCAGATTGACCAGGATCTGGCGCAACCGCCCCGGATCGCCGCGCAGCTTGAGGGGCACGTCCGGCTCCACATGCAGGTGCATCTCCAGGCGCTTGCTCCGCACCTGGGGCGCGAACAGTTCCATCACCTGGGCCAGCTGCTGCCCCAGGTCGAAGTCCCGGCTCTCCAGGTCGAGCCGGCCGGCTTCGATCTTCGA
Organism: Azospira sp. MPR-E4; assembly: GCF_058809645.1. Classification (NCBI taxonomy): domain Bacteria; kingdom Pseudomonadati; phylum Pseudomonadota; class Betaproteobacteria; order Rhodocyclales; family Rhodocyclaceae; genus Azospira; species Azospira sp. MPR-E4. The sequence goes on from NZ_JBXAST010000059.1 coordinate 14,012, forward strand.
CAGGTCCAGGATGTCGTTGATGATGGCCAGCAGGGATTCGCCACTGCTGTTGATGACCTCCACGTATTCCCGCTGCTCCTCGTCCAGGGGCGTTTCCCGCAGCACCTGGGCCATGCCGAGGACGCCGTTCATGGGGGTGCGCAGCTCGTGGCTCATGTTGGCGACGAACTCGGACTTGGCCCGGCTCGCCTGCTCCGCCGACGCCAGGGCATCCTGCAGCCGCTGCAGGCTCTCCAGCTGGAATATCTTCAGCAGGCCCATCACCGCCAGGGCCACCAGCACGGCGCAGGCCGCCCGCAGCAGTTGCACCGGGACGTGGAACAGTTCGAGGAAGGTCTGCTGGTTGATGAGGGACGGCGGGAACCAGTCGGCCCGGGGCACCACGATGCCCCCCAGCACGGCATGGAGGATGAAGGCCCCGGCCGCCACATTGCTGGCCAGGCGGATGGAGCGCTGCTCCGCCGCCGGCATGGTCTCCAGCAGGACCTGCCGGCAGTAGAGGTAGAAGCCGATGCCGGTCAGCAGGCTGGCGGGAAAGCCGCCCAGGTAGCGGGACCAGATGGTCATGCCCAGGAGCGGCGCGGCGCTGAGGCCGGCGCCGAGGGCGACGCCCAGGAGCATGGGGAAATACAGCCAGGGCCCCAGGAGCCAGCGTACACGGGCCTGCCAGGGCGATGGGGCAAGGGAGGCCAGCACCAGGTTGCGGCCGAACTCGAACAGGAAAAGGTAGGAAAGCAGCAGCAGGAAGGGGCGCGTCGCGGCCAGCCAGGGCACGTCGCCCCGCACTTCGCGCCACAGGTCAGTCCATTCGAGGAAGCCGTGAACGAAACCGAAGGCCGCCAGCATCCACAGGATGCGGGACAGCTGCAGATGGCTGCGGTGGTCGTAGCGGACGACGATGACCACGCCCATGAGGAGGAAGGCCAGGCCGTAGACCAGATAGACCACATCCATCGTCATTCACCTTTTCTAACGACGCCGCAATGGCGTCATGGTCGCATTCCCGGCCCATTCGGGCCAAGCACCGGAGCCGCTCTCCGACGGCATCAGGCGGCGGCAGGCCGGGCCGCCCGCATGGCGGCCGCCATGTCCCGGGCCGCCACCGCCACCACCTCGGCATCGATGCGCCCCTGGTGCCCCAGTTCCTGGAGGAACTGCAGCACGGCATCGGCCGAGAGTCCGGCCCGGTAGGGACGGTCCTGGGCCATGGCCTGGAAAATGTCCGCCACCCGCAGGATGCGGGCCTCCCGGGACATGGCGTCCACGGTCAGGTGGAAGGGGTAGCCGCTGCCGTCCGGCTCCTCGTGGTGGTAGGAGGCCCAGGCGGCAATTTCCTCGAAGCCCCGGATGCGGTGCAGGATCTGGTAGGTCTCGAAGCTGTGGGCGTTGATCATCTTGCGTTCCCGCTCGTCGAGCTGGCCCGGCTTGTCCAGCACCTCGTCGGGCACCCGCAGCTTGCCCAGGTCGTGCAGCAGGCCGGCGATTTCCAGGCGCTCGCAATTGGCCTGGGGCACGCCCATGGCTTCGGCCAGATGCCGGGCCAGACGGGCGACACCGAGGGAATGCTCGGCAGTGAAGGGGCTCTTGGCATCGACGATGCGGGAAAAGATGCCGGCCAGCTGCTTCAGCTGGGCCAGGGAGGCGCGGCAGGGCTGGCCCTGGGCCAGCATGTCCTCCAGGGCGGACTGGATGCCCCGGGGCTCCAGGCGCAGCCAGAAGGCCTCGGCGGCAGAGGCCTGGAGAAAGGCTTCCACCAGCTCCGGGGCGAAGAAGGTGCCGGCGCTGTCGCGAATTTTCTGGCGGATGGCCGGCGCCTGCATGAGCACGTTGCCGCTGCTGTAGTAGGGCGCGGTCAGGGCATCCACCCGGTCCACCAGGAAGATCAGGTTGGCCTGCTCGGCCACCTGGCGGGAGACGTCGGCCCGCCCCTGCAGGTCCTGCCAGTGGGTGTGGTGGTAATGCACCGGCTCGGCCATGGCGGCCAGGGGCCCGAAGTCCCGCAGCAGCTCGCAGCCGACGTTGCAGTGTTCCTGGGACATCTGCCAGTCGAATTCGCTGACCAGGTGATTGTGGGTGCGGGTGGAGGAAACGCCGATGTCGTGCAGCAGCCCCAGGTCGAAGAGAAAGGTGGTGTCGCCCCGGTCCAGCCCCATGACCCGGGCGCAGGCCGCCGCCATGATGCCCACCCGCTTGCCGTGGGCCACGTCGTCGATGCCCACCAGGTCGAGGGCGTCGGAAAGGGCGTAGATGACCTGGCGCAGGTCCACATCGATATAGGAGGCAGCAATGGGCGAGGTATTCACAGTCATCCTTGCGGGAATGGGACGGGATCACTCAGTGTGCATGACGCACTGGTTCAAGTCAGCTAGTCAATCACCCAGGGGAGGAGACGGCTGCCGGGCACGGCCCGGGAAAGCAATCGCCACGTCCAGTCCCCCCAGATCGGCGGCGGCTCCCAGGCTGAGGCGGGCGCCATGCAGTTCGGCGATCCGCGTGACAATGGAAAGGCCCAGGCCGTGGCCGTCACCGGCGCCCGGATCGAGCCGGCGGAAGCGGGCCAGGGCCTCCTGGCGCTGCTCCGCGGGAATGCCCGGGCCGCTGTCGCGCACATGCAGGACGGCATCAGCACCGCCGTCCCCCTGCGCCTGGCAGCAGACCAGCACCCGGCCACCGGCGGGCGTATGGCGGATGGCGTTGTCCAGCAGGTTGCGCAGCAGCACCTGCAGCAGCAGGGGCGAACCGGTGACGCTGATTTCCGGCCCCTCTTCCACCTCCAGCTCCACCCCCTTGTCGAAGCCGGCCGGGGCCAGGGAGGCCACGGTTTCCACCGCCAGGCGGCGCAGGGGGCAGGCTTCCTGGTCCGGCAATTCGGCCTGGGCGTCCAGCCGCGCCAGGGTCAGCAGCTGATCCACCAGCCGCGCCGCCCGGCGACTGCCGCTGACCAGATGGTCCAGGGCCCGCTGCCGGGTTGCGTCGTCGCCGGCGGCCTGGGCCACTTCCGCATGGGTCTGCAGCACGGCCAGGGGCGTGCGCAATTCGTGGGCCGCATCGGCGGTAAAACGGCGCTCATCGTCCTGGGCACGCCGGACCTGTTCGAACAAACGGTTGAGACGTTCCAGAATCGGCACCACTTCCCGCGGGGCCTCGGCCAGGGATATGGGCTGGAGCCGCTGGGGCGCCTGGGCGCCGATGGAATCGGCGAGACGGGACAGGGGGCGGAATGCCAGCAGGACGAAAATGCCGAGCACCAGGCCCAGCACCGGCAGGCCGACGCCCATGGTCTGCAGCAGATGGCTGGCCACCTCGTTGCTGATCTCCGCCCGGCTTTCGGCCGCATCGGCAACCTGGATCAGGTAGTGGCGGCGGGCATCGCGCACGCTGAAGACGCGCCACGCCTTGCCGTCGATATGCACATCGGAAAAGCCCTCCTCCCGCGGCGACAGACGGCTGTCGGGCGCCCGGGGGGAGCGGGTCAGCAGGCGCTCGCCCTCCCACACCTGGAAGGCCACCTTCTTGTCGTAACGATGCCGGGGCAGGCGCTCGCCGATGTCGTCGGCCTCGTCGCCGAGAAAGGCGAACAGCAGGGTGGCCGATTGGGCCAGGTGGGCATCGAGCAGTTCTTCGGCCTCGTGCCGGGCCTCCCGGTAGGCGATGACCCCGACCACGCTCCACACCAGGGCGACGGCGGCCAGGATGCCGAAGAGAATGCGCAGGCGCAGGGAATAGGTGCGCATCATGGCGCCGGGCTCCGGCCGGCTTCGGGGATCAGGTAGCCGACGCCGCGCACGGTGCGGATCAGGTCGGCCCCCAGCTTGCGCCGCAGGTGATGGATGTGCACCTCGATGGCATTGGATTCCAGCTCGCTGCCCCAGGCATAGAGATGGGATTCGATCTGGGCCTTGGTCAGCACCCGGCCGGCCTGGGCCAGCAGTTCGTGCAGCAGGTCGAATTCCCGGGCCGACAGTTCCACCGCCTGCCCCGCCAGGGTCACCCGCCGCCCGGCCGGGTCCAGGCGCAGATTGCCATGGACGATTTCCGGCACGGCGCGGCCGCCGCGGCGGCGGGTCAGGGCCCGCAGGCGGGCGCCCAGTTCCTGCAGGTTGAAGGGCTTGATCATGTAGTCGTCGGCTCCGGCATCGAGGCCGGCCACCACGTCATCCGGCGCATCCCGGGCGGTGAGGATCAGCACCGGCATGGCATCGCCCCGGGCCCGCAGCTGGCGCAGCACCTCCAGGCCGGACACCTTGGGCAGCCCCAGGTCGAGCACCAGGGCGGCAAAGGGCTCGCTGGCCAGGGCATGGCCGGCGGCCTCGCCATCCTGCACCCAGTCGGCCTGCCAGCCGCCCTGGCGCAGGCCCATCTGGATGCCTTCCCCCAGGGCCTGGTCGTCTTCCACGATGAGAATTCGCATGATCGCTGCCGGACCTCTTTATGGTGTGCGCCCTATCCAATCACGCCAGCGCCAGGGCAATGGCGCCGCCGATCAGGGCCAGCAGCCCCACGGCCACCGGCAGGTGACGGCGGGCAATGCCGTCTTCCGGCCGGCCCTGCTTGTAACCGTGCCACATGGCAGCCACCAGGTTTTCCCGGTGCACCAGACTGCTCCACAGCACGGCTGCCACATGAACGAAGACCAGCCCCAGCATGGCGGAGGCCACGCCTTCATGGACCTCTTCCAGCCAGTCCCCGGCCACCTCGTTGAAGGTCATCCAGCCGGTGGCGGCCGTCAGCAGGCCCAGGCCCAGGAGGGCCAGCACGGCCAGGGCGCCGGCGGGATTGTGGCCGGTGTAGTGCGGCGGGCGCAAGCGCAGCATGCCGAGCAAATACTCGCGGATCGCCGTCTGGCCCCGGACGAACTGGCTGAAGCGGGCGTAACGGCTGCCCACCAGCCCCCATAGAAGGCGGAAGACGATGAGGACCGCCACCACGTAGCCGCTGGCGATGTGAATCAGCTGCCAGCGCTCCGACTCGCTGGTGATGAAGGCGGTGGTGAAGGCCAGGGCCAGGCTCCAGTGGAACAGACGCACCGGCACGTCCCACACCAGGATTTTTCGGGGGGAGGAATCCGACGCGTTGGCAGCGGCAAAACGTTGTTGCTCATGGATAGTCATGGCGGTTCCTCATCGACGGCCATCGGCCGGCTGCAGGGAGCCTTCGCCGAAATCGCCCTGTTCGGCCCGGCGATGGCATTGCTGGCACTGGGCCATGGGCGTGGCCCTGGTGCCGGCCGGCACCTTGGGCAGCGGGTAGCCGCGCAGCTCCTCGGGCCGATGCTTGCGCTGGAACCAGGCGGTGGTGGTCAGGCGCGGCGCCGCTCCCTTGCCCTCATGGGCGCTGCGGGTGCTGGCCTGGGCTTGCAGCAGGCTGGCGATCTCCCGCTGGGCCTGGGACTCCAGGCTGGCGTCGCTGCCGAAATGGCGCTCCAGTTGCTGCAGGGTCACCTTCCAGCCAGCAGCATCCATCAATGCCGGCGGATAGGCGACGTGGCAACTGCCGCACTCCGCCGCGTAGGTAGGAGACAGGGCATAACGATGGTCGCCGGCCCAGGCGCCGCCGGCCAGCAGCAGCGTTGCCAGGGACAGGCTCTGTAGTGTTTTCATGGCATCGCTCCTCAGGGTTTCACGGTCAGCAGATAGGCCAGCAGGTCGCCCTTCTCCTCGGACGTGCAGGCCCGGCCCAGCACATCCTTGCAGTTGCGGCCGAACCATTTGTCCACCTTGGCGGCATCGCTGAAACGACGGGGATTGGCCGCCGGTGCCAGGGGTTCGATCAGCTTGCGGGTCACCGCATGGGAACCGCCCTGGCCCGGGTTGTTGGTATGGCAGGAAGCGCAACTCCAGTCGCTGCCATGGGTAGTGCTGAAGAAGCTGCGGCCCCGCTCGGCGGAAAAGGCGCGCAAGGCGGGATTGGACTGCCGGGCCTCCGCCAGCCAGGCTGCCTGCAGTTCGGCAGGAGAAGTGGGCGATGCAGCCAGAGTGCTACCGGCCAGGAAGGCCAGGGCAGCGCCTATGGCCAGGGGTCTGAAGCGGTTCATTGAGGTGTCTCCCAAAGTGAATGTGGGAGCCAGTATTGGCAGCCAGGATTAAGCCAACCTTAAGTCCCCCTCCCGCCCCAAGGGAAATTCATCCAGACTTCTCC
>NZ_JBXAST010000060.1:0-19885 GCF_058809645.1 Azospira sp. MPR-E4
CGGGGGGAGAGGGCGGGTGCGGCAGAGACAGAGGAGGCGGCAGTGGGGGCAGAAGTGGGGGCAGAGTCGGTCATGGTCCGGTGCGTCGGGGCATAATCACGGTCCGCCCCGTCCAACATTGAAAAGCCCATGACCTTAGCAGAAATGCCCGTCCCTGCCGACCCTGAATCCCGCTCTCCGTCCGATCTGCAGCGGCTGACCGAGGCCATCCTGGCCTTCCGCGACGAGCGGGACTGGAAGCAGTTCCACAGCCTGCGCCACCTCATCGTCTCCCTCAACCTGGAGGCGGCCGAACTGCTGGAGCTGACCCAGTGGAAGAGTGACGCCGACATGGCCGCCCTGGTGGCGGACCCGGCGGGGCGGGAGGCCCTGGCCGACGAATGCGCCGACGTGCTGCTGTACCTGCTGCTGCTGACGGCGGAGGCGGGCATCGACCTGCCGGCGGCGGCCCTGGCCAAGATCGGCAAGAACGCGGCCAAGTATCCGGTGGAAAAAGCCCGGGGCTCCTCGCGCAAATACACGGAGCTGGAGTGAGTCGGGCGGGCGTCCGGGGGCGGCGACAGGAGCGGCCATGAACTTCCTGGCCCACGCCTATCTGGGCGGCGAGGTGGCGGAGCACCGCCTGGGCGGCTTCCTCGGCGACTTCGTCAAGGGGCCTCTGGATATAGCCCAAGGCGGTCTGCCGGCGGAGGTGCTGGCCGGGGTGGAACTGCACCGGCGCCTGGACAGCTTTGCCGAAACCCATCCCGCCTTCTGTCGCAGCCGGGAGCGCATCAGCCCGGCACGGCGCCGGGTGGCGGGGATCATGGTGGATCTGTTCTACGACCACTTCCTGGCCCGGGACTGGGCCGAGTGGTCAGCCCTGGCGGCGGGCGATCTGCCCCGGGGGCTGGCGCAGTTTTCCGCCGCCCTCTACGCCCAGGCGGAAGCGCTGGGGCCGGCCCTGCCGCAGCGGCTGGCGGCCGTCCTGCCGCGCATGCGGGGCGACGACTGGCTGGCCTCCTACCGGGAGCCGGAGATCATCGCCCTGGCCCTGGACCGCATGGCCCAGCGCTTTACGCGCCCGAGCGCCCGGACGGCCCTTTGCGGGGCGGGCGCGGAGTTGCTGCAGGATTACGCGGGCTTTGCGGCGGATTGCCGGGCTTTCCTGCCGGACGCCCAGGCTTTTGCCCGGCGCTGGCGGCAGGCGCGCGGGGCGCCTTCCGGCCCGCCGTATTAGACGGAAAACCGGCGCTGCCCCGGGGGTTGAACACCGTCGGCCGGGCCCGCTCCGGGCGTAGCGGCGTATCGCCCAGGGTGCCGCCGGCGCCGCTCTCCAGGACGAAGTGGGCGCCCTTGCCGGCATCCCCTTCTTCCGCCAGCAGTTCCACCAGCCGGGGCAGCACTTCCTTCAGGGTGGCGGCCAGGGTCCATGGCGGGTTGAGGATGAACATGCCGCTGCCGGCCATGCCGAAGCCGTCCGCGTCCGGCGAACGCACGTGCAGGGAGACGTGGAGCCAGTCCTTGGCCGGCAGGCGCTTCAGGCGGTCGGGGAACTGGCGGGATTCGGGGCGGTTGAGACAGGGATACCAGACGGCGTAGGTGCCGGTGGCGAAGCGCTGCAGGGCGTCCTGCAGGGACTTGTAGATGGTGGCGTAGTCGGTCTTGACCTCGTAGGAGGGGTCGATCAGCACCAGGGCCCGGCGCGACGGGGGCGGCAGCAGGGCCTTCATGCCGGCCAGGCCGTCGCCGGAGGTGACCTGGACCTGGCGGCCGGCATCCTTGAAGTTGGCGGCCAGCAGGCGGGCATCGGTGCTGTGCAGCTCGTACAGGCGCAGCCGGTCGATGTCCCGCAGGCCCTGCTGGGCCAGCCAGGGGGAGCCGGGGTAGAGGCGCAGGGGGCCGTTGGCCTCGTTGCCGTTGAACTGGCGGATGCGGGCCACGTAGTCGGCCAGGGCCGGCGGCAGGTCGGCAGGGGGCACTTCCCACAGGCGGCCGATGCCGCCCTGGAATTCGGCCAGCTTCTTGGCGTAGTCCGACTTCAGGTCGTAGGCGCCGGCGCCGGCGTGGGTGTCGATGACGTAGAGGGCCTTGTCCTTCTGGGTCAGGTAGTCGAGCAGCTGGAGCAGAACCAGATGCTTGAGGACGTCGGCGTGGTTGCCGGCGTGGAAGGCGTGGCGGTAGCTGAGCATTAGATTACAGCCTTGAAAAGTTCGAGTTGGGGCGGGCCGACGTAGAGTTCCCGGGGCGTCAGGGCCGCGTTGGCGTGGGCCTTGCGGAAGGCCTCCGACTGGGTCCAGTCATCGAAAGCCTGTTGCGAAGCCCACATGGTGTGGGAGGCGAAGAGGGTGAATTCGCCCGGGTCGTCGCCCAGGGGTTCCAGTTGCAGCAGGTGGAAGCCGAGAAAGCCCGGGACTTCGGCCAGATAGCTTTCCCGCTTCTGCCAGTGTTCGACGAAGGCGGCTTCGCTGCCCGGCTTGATGCGAAAGCGGTTCATGGCGAGGAACATGGGCGGGCTCCGGGAAATGGCGGTCGAGGGGGCGGATATTAGCGGACTTTCGCCCGCCCCGGCAGTCGCCAGGCGGGGCGCGGCTCCCGGCCCGGCGCAAGAATGGGTCGGGGGCAAAAAAGGGCTTGCCGGGGCAGGCAACTCTTGGGGAAAATAGAAGTCAAACGATCGTTTGAATTAACGCAATGGCCGGCGATGGCCGACCGTGAGCAGTGCCGGAGGCTCCGGCTTTGGCCCATCGCGCCGTGGTCACGGGTCCGAGCTGACCGCCGCGGATGCCGCCCGGCGCGCCGTGGCCCGGCCGGCCATTGCCCATCCCCTTTCCCGACGAGAGATTCATGAAAGCCAGCACCTTCCGCCGCCTCATCAACCTGTGGCCGCCCTTCCTGTTCACCGGCATCCGCAGCCCCCGCATCGCCCCCGACTACCGGGAGGCGGAAGTGGAACTGCGCCTGCGCTGGTACAACCGCAATTACGTCGGTACCCATTTCGGCGGCAGCCTTTTCGCCATGACCGATCCCTGGTACATGCTGCTGCTCATGCAGCGCCTGGGCAAGGACTACCTGGTGTGGGACCAGCGGGCCGTGATCGACTTCGTGGCTCCGGGCAAGGGCGTGGTCAAGGCCCTGTTCAAGGTGGACGACGCCACCCTGGCAGAGATCGTGGCCCGCACCGCCGGCGGCGACAAATACCTGCCCGAGTTCCACATCGACGTGGTGGACGAGGCCGGGCAGGTGGTGGCCCGGGTGCACAAGACCGTTTACGTGCGGCGCAAGCGGCGGGCCCGGGGCGAGGGCTGAAAGGCGGCTGAACGGCTGCCGGCCCGGGAGGCAGGAAGGACGCCATTCTCCGGGCAGGCATGCCGCTCATGCCCGTCCCTATTGCCTCCCGGGGCAGTGCCCTGCAAGGCAGCAGGACCCGGCATTACCCGGCCGCCGCAGCCCGGGGCGCCATGAGCGGCGCCACGGCCCCCGCCGTTGTCCCAAGTGCGGGTAAAATGCCCGCCCTATGGCTCTCAAATCCACCGTATTCAAGGCCGACCTCAGCGTCGCCGACATGGACCGGCACCACTACGCCGATTATTCCCTGACCCTGGCCCGGCACCCGTCGGAAACCGACGAGCGCATGATGGTGCGCCTGCTGGCCTTCGCCCTCAACGCCGACGAGCGTCTGGCCTTCTGCAAGGGCCTCTCCGACGACGACGAGCCGGACCTGTGGCGCAAGGACTACACCGAAGCCATCGAGCAGTGGATCGAAGTGGGCCTGCCAGACGAAAAGCGCATCAAGAAGGGCCTCTCCCGTTCTGCCCAGGTGCTGGTCATGGCCTACGGCGGCCGGGCGGCGGAAATCTGGTGGTCCCAGCTGGCCAGCAAGGTGGAGCGTCAGGAAAAACTCACCGTGCTGTTCATCCCCGAAGCCCAGAGCCGCGCCCTGGCAGAACTGGCCGACCGCACCATGCGCCTCTCCTGCACCATCCAGGACGGCAACGCCCTGGTCAGCTGCGACAAGGGCACGGTGAATATCGAGCCGGTGAAGTGGCTGTACAAGGAATGAACGGAATGTGCAGGAAATGAAAAAAGGCCGGGACCACCGGCCTTTTTTTCGGCCTTTTTTTTTCGCCCCTTTTCACGGGGGCCAGGGCTTCCTCTGCCCGGCAGCGTCAGCGCCGGCTTTTCCCTTTCAGGGCCCGGACTTCGAAGGCGGCCTCGTCGATCACCCGCTGCCGGGCATCCACCAGCTGCAGGCGGTGGCGGCCGGGCTGGGGCAGCCAGCGGGGCGCCGGCTGGGCGGCGGCCAGCCGCTTGCCGTCGAGTTGCCAGTGCCAGCCCGGGGCGGCGGGGCCGCTCAGGCGCAGTTCGATGCGTTGCCGGCTGGGCGGAATGTCCGGGTCCAGGGCCAGGATGGTGCCGTCGGCCGGGTAGGCGATGCGGCCCAGGGCCTGGCCGCCGGCCTGGCGGATGAGCGTCTGTTCCGTGCCGGCCAGGAACCACTCCTGGCGGGCCGGTTCCCGGGCCGGCTCGAAGCGGATGCTCTGGCGCACCACGCCGGCGGGGGCCGGCGGCGGCCGGCTGGATTGGGGTGGCCGGGCCCGGGCCGGATCGCCCCGGTGCAGCCAGTCCATGACCTCCCGCCACACCGGTGCCGCGCCGCTGATGCCGGAAACGTCGTGCATGGGGCTGCCGCCGGCATTGCCCACCCACACCGCCACGGTGTAGCGGCGGGAATAGCCGGTGCACCAGTTGTCCCGCATGTCCTTGCTGGTGCCGGTCTTGACCGCGCTCCAGTAGGGCGTGGCGAGCCAGGATTCCAGGCCGAAGGTGGAGGCCCGGGCATTGCGGTCGGCCAGGATGTCTCCCACCAGGAAGGCCGCCGCCGCGGTGAAGGCCGGGCGGGGCACGTCGCTGAAAACCCCGGCACAGCCTTCGCGGCGGCAGGGAATGGGCTGGGCCTTGCCATTGCTGCCGGCAGCGGTGGCAGGCACGGCCCGCAGGGGGCTCCAGCGGCCGCCGTTGGCCAGGCTGCGGTAGCCGTTGGCCAGCATCAGCAGGGAAATATCCGCCGAGCCCAGGGCCAGGCTGTAGCCGTACCAGTCGCCATCCTGGTTGAGGCTGGCCAGGCCGGCCTGCAGCAGCTTGCGGCGGAAGGGCTCGGGCCCCAGGCGCACCAGGGTGCGCACCGCCGGCACGTTGAGGGAGCCGGCCAGGGCGCGTCGCACCGAGACCCAGCCCTGGTAGTGGGGCTCGTAGTTCTGGGGAGCGTAGAGGCCGTTGCCCGTATCCAGAGCCAGGGGCGCATCTTCGATGAGGGAGGCGGGCGTCAGGGCCCGCTGTTCAAAGGCCAGGGCGTAGAGAAAGGGCTTGAGGGTGGAGCCGGCCTGGCGCAGGGCGGTGACCCCATCCACTTCCGCCGCCTCCGAGAGGTCGCCGCTGGAGCCGACCCAGGCCAGGATTTCGCCGCTGGCGTTGTCCAGCACCAGCACCGCGCCGTCTTCCACGTTCTGGTGCCGCAGGGCATGGAGGTGGCGCCGCAGGGCGTGGCTGGCGAACTGCTGCAGGTCAGCATCCAGGCTGGAAAGCAGGGCCTGGCCGGGTTGCTCCAGCAGCTTGCGGGCCAGGTGGGGCGCCAGTTGGGGGGCGGGGGCCTGGCGCGTGCGCTGGGCGCCGCTGAGGGCGTAGTCCACATAGGCGGCGAAGGCCTGGGCGTCGCTGCATTCCTGTTCCCGGCCCATTTCCGCTAGCAGGCGGCAGGCCCGGCGGGCCACCACGGCGGGGAAGGCATTGGGGGAGCGCAGCAGGGCGGCGGCCAGGGCGGATTCCCGCTCGTCCAGGCCGTGGGGCCACTTGCCGAACAGCTCCTGGCTCATGGCGCCGACGCCCTGCAGTTCGCCCCGGAAGGGGACCAGGTTGAGATAGGCCTCGATGATCTGGCGCTTGTTCCAGGTGCGCTCCAGGCGTCCCGCCGCCATGGACTGGCCGAGCTTGTCGAGGAAGGAGCGGCGGCCCCGGCGCTGCCCGTCCTCCTCCAGCAGGCCGGCCAGTTGCATGGTCAGGGTGCTGGCGCCCCGGGTGCGGCTGCCCCAGAAATTGCTCCAGGCGGCCTTGCCGGCGGCGCGCCAGTCCACGCCGTCATGCTCCATGAAGCGCCGGTCTTCGGAGACGATGACGGCCCGCACCAGGGCCGGGGAGATTTCCGCCAGGGGCGTCCAGGCCCGGCGCCGGACGTTGCGGTCGAGGCGCAGGCTCTGCAGCACCTGTCCGTCCCGGGCCAGCAGGGTGGCGTCGGAGGCCCGGTATTCCCGGCGCACCTGGGCGTAGTCCGGCAGGGCCTGGGCAGCAGGCGCGGCCAGCCCCAGGAGCAGGGCCAGGGTGGGGAGCAGCGCCCGTCGCCGCAGCGGCAGGCGGCGCTCCCCAAAGCCTGAAAAGCGGGGCACGGCCGCTTTAGTCGCCAACCTTGACCCGGCTGTTGGGCACTTCGCCGAACACGTCGGGGGCGTAGAGGGCCTCCACCCGGGTCGGCGGCAGGGCGAAGTCGCCGCTGTTGTTGAGGCGCAGGGTGTATTCCAGGACGAAGCGGCCCTTGGGCAGCCACTGGTAATAGGCCCGGAAGGCACTGAAGCTGCGCTCCACGTAGCTGGGCCGCAGGCCGTGCGCGTCCCGGTTCTCATCCAGGGTGCCGATGGCGCTGTCCCGCCCGTCGCCGTCGCCCAGGATGCGGGCACCGGCGGGAATGGGGTCGCTCAGGGCCACCCAAGTCATATCCTGGTCCGCATCCACCGTCAGGGTCACGCGCCACAGATCGCCGCGGCTGACCTTGCCCGGGGTCTTCTCCTGCAGCGGCGCCACCTTGCGGCTGATGCGGTAGCCCATGGCCCGGGCCGGGCCGTCGGCCACGGCCGCCAGCACCTGCACGGTGGCCCAGGGCTTGCCGCTGCCCTGGTGGCTCAGCTGCAGCTTGTCCTCCTTGCCGGCCGGATTGGGCCAGGGCAGGGCCAGGGGGGCAGGCTGGGCAGCGCCGGCCTGGCGCCAGTCCACCTCGGCACTGGCTTTTGCCAGGCTGGCCACGGTTCTGCCGGTCACCGGCTCCCGCTCGAACTTGCGGGCGAAGCGGTCCAGGGTGACCCGGGCCCAGGCATTGGCTGTGGTGGTCAGCCAGCGACCCCGCACCTGGCGCTCCATGGCGCCCTGCACCAGGCGCGGCAGGTCCTCCTGCCAGGCCGGGTTGTCGAGCATGGCCTCGATGAGGCGGAAGGCGTTGGCGTCGGCGTTGAGCATCATCCACCACCAGTAGTCTTCCCGTTCCGTGGTGAAGGTCAGGCGGCCGCCGGTGTAGGAGAGGCGGTTGCGCAGTTCCTGCTGGGCCTCGGCCAGGCGCTTGCTGCGCTGGGGCAGGTCGGCGGTGCGCTGCAGCACCAGATACCAGTCGATGAGGGCCGCCGTGGGCAGGCGCAGGGGATCGACCTCCAGGGCCGCCACCGTGCGCGGCAGTTGCACACCCTGCCGGCCCAGGGCCTGCAGGGCGTTGAGGCGGCGCAGCAGCAGCGGGTCGCCGTAGCTGGCGGGTGCCCATTCCCCGGTGCGCAGTCGGCCTTCGGCGTAGGCGGTGAGGCCCTGGAGCATGCGCCGCTTGCTCTCCTCCGGCACGGTGAAGCCGGCCAGGGTGGTGAGGTCGAGCAGATAGGCCGTCAGGGTGGCGCTGCCCGGGGTGCCGGGGAAGTAGCCGGCCAGGCCGTTGCTGTCCAGCATGCCGGGCAGGCTGTCGGCCACGGCCTGCCAGCGCCCGGCATCGTTGAGGCCGACGGCGACGGAGGTCTTCTGCTCCAGGCAGGAGAAGGGGTACTCCTCGAAGAAGTGGCGCAGGCCCGGCGGCGGCACCGCCAGCTTGGGCGACAGGCTGATCTCCAGCCCGCCCTTGCCGGGCAGGGCGCCGGCCGGCGGACTGACGCCGACCTCGTACTTGCCGTCGACCCGGGTGAAGGTGGCCTGCTGCACCGTCACCGGCACGGCGGGGGCGACCTGCTGGGTAATCTTCAGGGCATCCTGGGCCTTGCCGCCTTCTTCTTTGGCGGTGAATTCCCAGTCCTGGTGGTTGGCACCATCGGGGGCGTCCGCCTCCCAGCTGAGTTCGGCGGCCCCTTCGGCGGCCAGGACGACCTGGCGTTCGGGCAGGCTCTGGCTGCCATGGCGGGCCTGGAGGCGCACCGTCATCTGGCGGGCGGTGCCGTTGCGCAGGGTGACCAGGGCCTTGAAATGGTCGCCCTCCCGCACCAGGGGCGGCAGGCCGGAGATGATCTGCAGGTCCTGCCGGGTGCGCACGCTGCTGCTGCCGCTGCCGAACAGGCCGGCCCCGGCCGTGGCGACACCCACCAGGCGGAATTCGCTGAGGGAATCGTTCATCGCCACCTTGAGGGTGGCGCTGCCGTTGGCATCCAGCTTGACCCGGGGCTGCCAGCTGAGCAGGGTGTCGAACAGTTCCCGGGCCGGGGCGCGGCCGCCGCCGCCGCCGGGGGGCAGGGCTTTCTTGCCGAAATGGCGCTTGCCGATGACCTGGGATTGGGCGGTGGCGGTTTCCACCTGATAGGCCCGCTTTTGCAGGAAGGCCTGCAGCAGGTCCCAGCTGTCGTTGGGGCGCAGTTCCAGCAGGGCCTGGTCCACCGCGGCAAAGGCCACCTCGCTGCCGGCGGGGGCCGGCTTGCCGTCCGGCGTGGTGACGCGGATTTTCACCGTGGCCTCTTCCCGGGGCCGGTAGTCGCTCTTGTCGCTGCTCACCTCAACCTTGAGGCGGAAGCCGTCGTTGCCCACGGCGATTTCCCCCAGGCCCAGGCGGTAGGCCGGCTTGGCCAGGTCCACCATAGCGGTGGGCTGCTCCGGGTGCCACCATTCCTTGAACCAGGCCAGGGGCTCGCGCCAGCCCCACTGGAAGAAGCTGGTCCATTTCAGGGGCTCCACCCGGCCCCGCACGGCGAGCACGGAGACATAGACATTCGGCCCCCATTCGGGTTTGACCGGGATTTCCACGGTGGGCTTGAAGCGGGAAAGGGGCTGCACGAAGGTGTCGATGATGCCGCCCGCCTCCACGGAAACCAGGGCGGTGGCTTCCCGGAAGGGCGTGCGCACCTGGAAGCGGGCCGTCTCCCCGGGCTGGTAGCTGCGCTTTTCGGGAATGACGTCGATGCGGTCCTGGTTGCCGGCGGTGAACCACAGGTCGCCGCCGCCGCTGACCCAGTAGCTGGTGCTGGCCCGGGCCACGTTGCCCTGGCTGTCCCGGGTTTCGGCCAGCAGGTGGATGGCCCCCGGCTCGCCGGCCTTGGGCTCGCACAGCAGCAGGCCCCGGCTGTCCGTGGTACCGGCGCAGACTTCGCCCATGTCCTGGTATTCCTGCTGGTTTTCGTAGGCGTAGAAACCGCCGACGATGCGCCGGCGGTGGCTGTAATCCACCCGCCGCTTGGCCTTGACGCTCACCGCCTGGCCCGCCACGGGCTTGCCCTGGATATCCAGCACCGCCACTTCGATGCGGTTCTTGCCATTGCCGGAGGCCCAGTCCGCCACCTTGATGCCCACCGCCACATTGGCCGGCCACAGTTCCACCTGGCCCCGCAGGGTCTGGATTTCCCCGTTGGGGTCGGCGAAGGTCATTTCCGCATAGACCTCGCTGGGTCCCTTGGGCTTGCCGGGCAGCACCACCTCCAGCTTGCCGGCGCCGGCCTGGTCCAGGGTCACGGCCTGGCGATCGAGAATGAGGGTTTCCTGTTCCCGGTTGGCCTCCACCTTGAAGGCGGCCAGGGCAGCGGCATCGAAATCGATGTGGAAGTTGTAGGCCTCGAAGTTCTTGTACACCGGCCAGCGCGGGCGCAGGGTGGCCGAGACCTGGACTTCCGCCCGCTTGGCTGCGCCGCCGTTGAGGAAGGACAGGCCGAGGGCCAGGGGCACCTTGCCCGGCGCCACCTGGCGGGCCGGCACGCCCTGCACGCTGCCGGTGAACACCGGCAGGCGGAAGTCGGCGACCCGGAATTCCCCGGTGTACTGCTCGCCCCGCTTGCCGCCGGAGAGCACGATTTCGTAGTTGCCCAGCTTGGCCGAGTCCGGCACCTTCCAGCTGCTGGTGGCGGCGCCCTGGGCATCCCAGCTCAGGGGCTGGGGATATTCGGTACCGCTCTCGCCGTGGCGGATGACCAGGCGGGTGGGCAGCTCCTCCGCTGCCGGAATGGCAAAGCCCCGGCTGTTGCGGCTGCGGGCCAGGTGCTTCATGGAGAGGGTCTGGCCGGGGCGGAAGAGGGTGCGGTCGAGCACGGAGTGGATCTTGAAGTCGCCCCTCTCGCCCCAGGTTTCCACGCCGAAGCGCCAGGGTTCGATGCCTTCGTTCCAGTCGGAGCGGACGAAGCTGTAGTCGCCGTTGAGGCGGGCGCTGGCAAAGAGGAACTGGGTATCCCGGCAGTAGGGCGCTTGCAGGGCCTGATCCACCCGGGCCCGACCCTGGGCATCGGTGCTGCCTTGCCAGAGAGACCGGCCGTTGCAGCCGGAAATGCGCACCTCGGCGCCGGCCACCGGCTTGCCGCTGTCCAGGGCGGTGACCCAGACCAGGCCGTTGTCCCGTCCCGTCTTCAGATGCACCGCCAGGTTGGTGACCAGGGCCGCGGCCCGCACGTACATGGGCTTGGGCGTTGCCAGCAGGGCCTGGCCCAGCAGCTGGCTTTCGATTTCGACGATGTGGTAGCCGGGCTTCTGCAGGGGCACGCCGATCACCTCGAACTCGCTGCTGCCGCCGGGCTTGGGCAACTCCTGGCGGGCGACGCCGGCCCGGCCCTGGAGGAAGGAAAGCTCCCGGGCGTAGTAGGGGTCGATCAGTTCCCGCCATTCCCCATCCACCTTCAGGCGGACCTTGCGGCTCTGCTGCTCGAACTTCTCCAGGGCCAGCATGGCGGCAATCACGTCCGCATCTTCCGTCAGGCGTTGCTGGCTGAAGCGGTGCCGGCCCGGCAGGGTCAGTCCGGCGGTCTTCAGGCTGGCCTCCACGTTGCGCAGGGTGACCGGGAGCAGCCCGCCTTCCTGCAGCTCGACGATGCCGAAGGCGCCGGGAAACTTGGCCAGGGGCGGCAGCCCGCCGGTACGCAGTTTGAGGGGGAAGCTGGCGGCGTTGGCCAGGGGGCGGCCCGCGTCATCTTTCAGCCCGGCGGGGATTTCCAGGGTCAGCTCGGCATTCTGGGGCAGGGGGCCGGGGAAGCTGAGGGATTGCAGGGTATCGCTCTTGCTGCTGCTGTTCTGGTTGGGGTCCTGGGGCTTGCGCTTGCCCTCCGGGGTGACGAGGGCGAACTGGCCGATCTGCTTGGCATCGAAAGGGGCATTGAACTGGAGGCTGAGGCCCGAGAGGGGGGAGCAGGGCGCACCGGCCTTTTCCCGCTCGCAGGAGAAGATGGCCTTGAAGGGCTCCCGCACCTTGAAGACAAAGCTCTCCTCCTTTTCCGTCGGCGTGCCGTTGGCGGCACGGATGCCGGCGCCCCAGACCAGGCGGGCCCGGCTGCCGGCGGGCAGACGTTCGCTGCAGGTCACCACCAGGGGCGCGGCGCCCGTATTGCCTACCCGTTGCAGCACCTCCTGGCGTACCTTGGCCGCCACCGGCCGGGCCGGCAGGCGCTGGCCGATGCCGTCGGCTTCGCACCAAAGATTGTTTTCCAGGGAGCGGGCATCCAGCTCGCCGCCGCCGTTGATGACGAAAGCCTGTTCCTCGTCGATGGCGCTGCCGGGGGAGGGGACGATGCGCCAGGGCCGGGGAGGAGCGCCGAACAGCTCGAAACGGGTTTTGCCGCCGATGCTCTCCCCGCTCAGGGCAAGCTGTTGGGATTTGACCGTGAAGACGCAGCGTTCGCCGGGTTGCAGGGCGCGTGCCAGTTGCCAGGCCCAGGTGCGGGCATCCACCCAGCGGCCTTCGCCGGAGATGCGGGCGCAATCCACCTCGAAGGGCGCGGCCGCCGTGGCCTCTCCCAGCTTCACCATGTCGGCGCTGAAGCGGGCCGTGATGCGGGTCTGGTCTGCGACCTTGCCCTGGGGCTGGAACTGCTGCACGGTGGCGGCGGAGACCAGACCGGTCAGGGACAGGCTACAGACAAGCAGGGCCAGTTTTTTCATGGGCGAGCCTTTGGGGCAGGTGGCTGGGGAATGTTGCATTTTATGACGATCGCTTCGATCGTGAGTCGCGAATTGGCATGCCAAGCGCGGCAGAGGGAAAGTATCGGTCTCTGTCGCGGGCGTAGCCGGGGCGAGAGCTGTGGCGACCCGCCGGGCGTCGCCGCCCCCAGGCCGGTTGTGGCAAAGCGGAGGAAAGGGCGGCGTGAGGGCGGTTCATTCCATGCCGGATCATGCCGGCGCCACAGGCGCTGCGGTCGCCGTCCGTTCGCAGAGCGCCTGTTCCCTGCTGCTATTTGCCGAACAGCCCCTTGATGGCTTTGCCGACGCCTTCGGCCGCTTCCACGGTTTTCTGGCCCACGGTACCGACGCCCTTGGCCAGGCCTTCGAAGCTGATGCCGAAGGTGTCGGCGATGGAGGCGCCGACCTTGGTGGCGAAGCTTTCGTTGAGATGGAACTGGGGGTCCTTCAGGTTGCCCTCGAGGACGAACTTGATGTCGATGCGGCCGTTCTTGTCCTTCAACAGGCCGAGTACCGCCTGGCGCGGCATGCCCATGAAGGTGCTGCCGTTGCTATCCAGCTCCAGCTGGTTCAGCACCAGATTGCCCGGGGCCCTGAGGCGCTGCTCCTTGACCACGGCGTGCAGGTCCAGGTCCAGGCTGCCCTTCTTGACGCCGGTTTCGGCGGCCTTCACCAGATAGGGCTGGAGGGCCACCAGGTCCACCTGGCGGAAGGTGCTGGTGATGTCCGAATCCCGGGTGGCCAGGTCCATCCAGCCCTTGATGCTGATGCGGCCGTCCTGGCGCACGCCCTTCAGCACGCCGTCCAGGGCCAGTCGGGTGCGGCCGGCAAGGTCGGGCAGCTGGATGTCCTGCACCGTGGCGTCGAGCTGTTCCAGGCGGATTTTCAGGGCAGGCTTGCGCACCGTGGCGTCGAAAAACTCCAACACGGCGCCGGCCAGCTCGATGCGGCCCAGGTGCACCCGGGGTGGCGGCGCCTTCTCGGCCTGCTCCGCCGGCGCCGGATGTTCCAGCAGGTTCGGCACCACCCGCATCTTGCCGTCGGCGCTGCGCAGGGCCGAGATATAGGCGCCTTCGATACGGATGGAGGACACCCGGATGGGCTGGCCCAGCAGGCTGCGCAGGTCGGGACTGACGACGATGCGCTCGGCCCGCAGGGTGTCGGCCGCCGGCCAGCCTGCGGGGGCCTTGAGGCGCAGCTTGAGGATTTCCACCTCGCTCCAGCCGAGGCGGATTTCCCCCACTTCGCTGTCGGGCCCCAGGGCCTGCTGCACCTGGTCCTTGAGCAGCCGGGTGCCGACCTGGAGGCCGGTGACGGCGAGCACGATCAGGGTGACGGCGAGGATGAGGAGGGCGGAGAGCCAGCGCTTGAGTCGGGTCATGGCAGCAGTCGGTACGGGGAGGGCGAGGGAGATGGTAGATGGTCGATGGCGAGGATAGCACCGCTACCCTGGCGGCATAAAGCCGGGATGGGGCGGCCTGGTGCGGGGCCGCGGCTTCAGCGCCTGAGGGCGGCGATGAATTCGTCGCTGTCGAAGCCGTCCTTCATGTGGTGGCCGCGCACGATCAGGTAGGGCACGCCGTTGCCGCCATAGCTCTGCATTTCCTGCTCGCAGCGGCGGTCGATGCTCATGTTGCAGTCGGTGTAGGCAAATCCGTACTGGCTCAGCCAGGAGCGGGCCTGGGCGCTGTAGGGGCATTCGCTGGTGGTGTAAATCACCACTTCGCCGGGGCCGACGCCGCGGGCCAGGGCCTGCAGTTCGTCGAGACTGGGTGAGGTGCTGGCCGCAACCGTGGCGGCCCCTGCGACATCGGTGCCGGCATAGTGACGCCAGCCCAGGTGGACGGCGCCGGCCAGGATCAGGATGAGGAACAGCTTGGGCATGGAAAGGCTTTGGGTGACGAGGCTGTCAGTCTAACGTCATGGCGGCAGTGGGTGTGCGCAAGCCCCTTAGCCGAACAGTTCCAGGGGCCCCTCGTCCATCAGGGCGATCTGTTCCTTCAGTTCCAGGATGCGTTCTTCCCAGTAGCGCTGGCTGCCGAACCAGGGGAAGGCGGCGGGAAAGGCCGGGTCGTTCCAGCGGCGGGCCAGCCAGGCGCTGTAATGGACTAGGCGCAGGGTGCGCAGGGCCTCCACCAGATGCAGTTCCCGGGGATCGAAGTCCATGAAGTCCCGGTAGCCGGCCAGCACGTCGTCCAGTTGTCGCTGCTGTTCCCGGCGGTCGCCGGAAAGGAGCATCCACAGGTCCTGGATGGCCGGGCCCGTGCGGCTGTCGTCGAAGTCCACGAAGTGGGGGCCGGCATCGGTCCACAGCACGTTGCCCATGTGGCAGTCGCCGTGCAGGCGCAGGCTGGCGACGTCGCCAGCCCGCTCAAAGCAGCGGCGGGCACCGTCCAGAGCCACGTTCACCGTGCCTTCCCAGGCGTTTTTCAGTTCCGGCGGAACGAAGCCGCCGGCCAGGAGGAAGTCCCGGGGTTCCTCGCCGAAGCTGTGCAGGGTCAGGGCCGGCCGTTCCCGGTAGGGGGCGAGGGCGCCGACGGCGTGGATGCGGGCGATGAAGCGGCCCAGCCATTCCAGGGTGTCCGGGTCCGACAGCTCCGGTGCCCGGCCGCCGCGGCGGGGGAACAGGGCCAGCCGGTGTTCACCGCAGTGGTGCAGGGTGCGGCCGCCGATTTCCAGGGGGGCGACCACGGGAATTTCCCGCTCCGCCAGCTCCCGGGTGAAGGCGTGTTCTTCCAGGATGGCGCCATCACTCCAGCGACCCGGGCGGTAGAACTTGGCGACGACAATGTTGTGGCCGGCCAGGGGCTCGTCCAGCCACAGCTGGTACACCCGGTTTTCGTAGCTGTTGAGGGCCAACTGGCGGCCGTCCGGCAGCAGGCCCAGGCTTTCCAGGGCGTCGAGCACCGCGTCCGGGGTCAGGCTGGCGTAGGGCGGCGGGGCTTGGGTTTCGGGCATGGTGGGGTCCGGCTTTGCGCGTAGAATGGGCCCATTGTAACCGGCCGCCCCGAGAGCCGCGCCCCATAAGGAGTCCGCCATGTCTCCCCTGAGTCCCGATGCGCTGAAAATCTACTGGTCCGCCGACGAGGTGGCCACCAATCTGCTGGTCTTCGTCAACCTGCTGGGGGCTTTGCTGCTGGGTTTCATCGTCGGCTACGAGCGCTCCTATCACGGCCGGGCGGCCGGCATGCGCACCTACGGCCTGGTCTGCATGGCTTCGGCGGCCCTGGTGGTGATCATCGGCTATCCCGGCTACTGGTATGGCGGCCAGGGATTGCAGCCCGCGGCCACCGATCCCACCCGGGTGATCCAGGGCATCGTCACCGGCATCGGCTTTCTCGGTGCCGGGGTCATCATGCGCGAGGGCTTCACCATCAGCGGCCTGACCACGGCGGCCTCCATCTGGGCCTCGTCGGCCATCGGCATCCTGGTGGGAGTGGGGTTCTACGCGGCGGCCATCCTGCTGGCCCTGTTGTCGGCCACCTGCATGATGCTGGTGTCCCGGCTGGAGGGCTGGCTGCCGTCGCGGCAGGCGGTGGCCATCACCATGCGTTTCCGGGCCGGCTTCACGCCGCGCCAGGATGTGCTGGCCCGGGCCGCCCTGAAGCGGGGTTACGAACTGGCGCCGGGCAGTTTTGCCATCGGCTACGATGCCGGCCAGGCCGAATGGCGCTTCGTCGCCGTATCCCTGGGCAAGGCCAACGGCACGCCCATCACCCAGCTGGCGGAGGAACTGGCCAGCTTCGAGGGCGTGGACAGCTTCAAGCTCTCCCACGCCCGCAACTGAGTTCCTACTTGCCGGTGTCGCTCCCGGCCTTTTCCGCCTTGCCCTGTTCCACCAGCTTGCCCAGTTTCTGGGTGAAGTAGCCGGCGTAGGCCAGGGCCGCCAGGGTGAGGCCGGCCAGCAGCAGCTGGGTGCCGCTCATCTGGCCCGGGCTCAGGTTGTTCATGGTGGAGTAGCCCAGCACCAGGGCGGCGACGAAGCCGCCGATGACCTGCATCAGGGCGAAGACTTTTTGCGCTTTGAGGGGGGGAGTGGCCATGGCGGAACGGATATTTGGCTGAAAGTGGGCGATTGTAACGGATGGGGCGCCCAACTCCTGCGATAATGGCGGCCTTTCGCGGGATTTTCCCGGCGTCCGACGCCCCTTCCCGTCGCATCCTATTTGAGATTTCAGGCAAGACATGACAATACAGTGGTTCCCCGGCCATATGACCTCGGCCCGCAAGAAGGCCGCCGAAACCATGGAGTTCGCCGACGTGGTGATCGAAGTGCTCGACGCCCGTCTGCCCGAAGCCAGCCGCAACCCCATGATCGAGGAACTGCGCAAGCACCGCCAGCGGCCCTGCCTCAAGCTGTTGAACAAGTCCGACCTGGCCGACCCGGCCGTGACCCAGGCCTGGCTCGACTACTACAAGCAGCAGCCCGACGTGAAGGCCGTGGCCATCTCCTGCAAGAAGCCCGGCGAGGTGGCCCGCATCCCGGCCCTGGCCCAGACCCTGGCGCCCCACCGCAACAGCAACGTCAAGCCCCTGCGGCTGATGATCATGGGCATCCCCAACGTGGGCAAGTCCACCCTGCTCAACGCCCTGGTCAAGCGCAAGGTGGCGGCGGTCGGCGACCAGCCGGCGGTGACCAAGCAGCAGCAGCGCATGGACCTGGGCCCGCGCCTGTCCATCGTCGATACCCCGGGCCTGATGTGGCCCAAGATCGAGCTGGCCAGCGACGGCCTGATGCTGGCCACCAGCCACGCCGTCGGCCCCAATGCCTACATCGACGAGGAGGTGGGGGTGTATCTGGCGGAACTGCTGTTGCAGCGCTATCCCCAATGCCTGGAGGCCCGCTACGGCCTCAAGGCGGCCGAGACCGATGCGGTGGGCGTGGTGGAAACCGTGGCCCGCAAGCGGGGCTGCATCATCAAGGGCCGGGCCGGCGAGCTGGACCTGGAGAAGGCTTCCCTGATCCTGCTCAACGACTACCGCAATGGCACCCTGGGCCGCATCAGCCTGGAGACGCCGGAGAGCCGGGCCGCCCTGCTGCAGGCTGCTGCTGCGGGCCAACTGGCGCCGCCGGAAGAGGCGCCGGGTGCGGACGAATAACAGCCGCCACCAGAAAAAAGGCCTGTCGCTGACAGGCCTTTTTTTTACGCCCGCTTGGCCGGGCTAGTGCTGATGCTGCTGCATCATTTCCTTGAAGCGGGGATCCTTCATCATCTCCGCCGGGTTGAAGGTGCCCATGTTGGGCATGATGATGTCGCCCGGCTTCTGGCCCTTGGCGCAGGGGCCCAGCCAACGGGTCTCCTGGGTCATCCTGGTTTCCTTCATGCCCTGCAGCGGCGGGCTGTAACGCATGGTCATGTCGCTCTTGTAGCCGCTGGAGAAATCCCCGATGAGGACGCCATCGGTGGTCACCGTGGTCTTGTCCATGCGGCAGACGGTATGGATGGTGACCTTGTTGCCGCTCTGCTTGACGTCCATGGCGCTACAGTCCGGCTTCTGGCCGGGCTGCTCCTGCATCAGGTTATCCGTGTTGGCGTCCACGCACATCTTCATGGGGCCGGGGCTGGGGGCGCCGACGATCTGGGTGTGGATTTCCCACAGACCCGACTTGCGCTTGGGCAGCTCGGCGGACCAGGCGGAAAGGGACAGGCTGCCGGCGAGGACGGAGCAGACGGCCAGGGCCAGGGGGTGACGGAAGGGAGAGGGCATGGCGGCTCCTTTGCCTGAAAGGGGACTCTGCAACGCCGGAACGGTTTTCCGGTGGCGTCGAGTGTAGCAAAACTGCCCGTTGCTACGGGGCAGGTTTTCAGGCAGGTATTACAGGAAAGGAGCGCCGCGGCGGGTGGCGCTGGGAGGACGGCGGCGCCGGCCTCAGCGGAAGGCGGAGATGTAGGCGTTGCCGTTGTAGTGGGCAGAGGCCTCGCCCCGGTGGGAGCGGAAGGTGACTTCAAAACGGTGGCCCAGGGGGCGTACTGCGATGACTTCGTAATGCTCGTCGTCTCCCTTGCAGAAGTCGACAATCCGGTCGCCCGGCATGAGTTCTTTTACTTTCACTAAGCTTTGTTTCCTTGAGTTGATCAGCACCCTGCGAAGTTCCGCGTCGGCGGGGATGGCGCAGGGTGCCGTGGCGCGCCTAGCGGCGGCGGCGTGCGGGGGCGGGGCCCCGGGCACCTTCGCCGAGGTGGCGGAAGGTGATGCGACCCTTGGTCAGGTCGTAGGGGGACATTTCCACGGTGACCTTGTCACCCATGAGCACCTTGATGCGGTGCATTTTCATTTTGCCTGAACCGTAGGCGAGGATTTCCACGCCGTTGGCCAGGGTGACGCGATAGCGGGATTCGGGCAGCACTTCCATGACGGTGCCTTCAAATTCGAGGGCTTCTTCCTTGGACATTCAGTTCTCCGTTTGGTCTGCCCCATTCCTGTCGGACAGGCGGAACAGCGCGAGGTGGATCAGAGCCGGGCGCACAAACACATGGCGCAAGCCGGCCGGGGGCTGATGCGATCTCTTCTGGACGTAGTTCCGGGGCAGCGCCTGGGGCGTGGCCGGCAACAAGCACGAATGCATCTGGGGATGACTCGGGGCGCAGGGCGCCGAGGGTACCGCAAGGGCGGAGGGCTTGAGGGCAGAGGGGGCATCACGTTGGCCGAGGTGATGCTATTCGGCCAAGGTGCAGCAGTGTACTGCATTTCCCCCGGGGACGTCGGAATATCTTTACATCCCCGGGGAAAAGGGGGAGGGGGCTAGAACTTCTCGTCGCTGCGCAGGTAGCGCCACTGGCCCGGCGGCAGCTTGCCGAGGACCACGCTGCCGATGCGGATGCGCTTCAGGCCCACCACCTTCAGGCCCACCAGCTCGCACATGCGGCGGATCTGGCGCTTGCGGCCCTCGCGCAGGACGAAGCGCAGCTGCTCTTCGTTCTGCCAGGAGACGTGGGCCGGCTTGAGCTTGACGCCATCCAGGCTGAGGCCGTGGTTGAGCAGGGCCAGGCCGTTTTCGATCAGTTCGCCCTCGACCCGCACCAGGTATTCCTTTTCCACGGTGGAGTCTTCGCCGATCAGGCGCTTGGCCACGCGGCCGTCCTGGGTCAACACCAGCATGCCAGTGGAGTCGATGTCGAGCCGGCCGGCGGGGGCCAGGCGGCGCAGGTGGGCGCTCTTGAAGCGGGTGCCGCCCTTGTCCTCTTCCCAGCGGTTTTCCGGCTGGACCAGGACCACGGCAGGCTCGTAGCCGTCCTCGGCCTGGCCGGAGACGTAGCCGATGGGCTTGTGCAGGATGATGGTGACGCTTTCCGCCTGGTGCTTGCGGGCCTCCGGATCGACCTCGATGCGGGCCGTGGGCACGATGCGGGAACCCAGTTCGCTTACTACCTTGCCGTCCACCTTGACCCAGCCGGCCTCGATCCATTCGTCCGCTTCGCGGCGGGAACACAGGCCCTGCTCCGACATCACCTTGGACAGGCGCGGCAGTTCGCTGGGATTGCCGCGGTCGCCCCGGGGCGGCCGGGCATCGGCGGAGCGCTCGCCCGTGGCCGCATCGTCGCGCCGCGGCGCAGGGCGGCGGGGGGCGTCGTCGAAACGGCGGGCCGGCTTGGCGAAGTCACCCGCCGGCTTGCCGCGGAAGGGCCGTTCCCGGTCGCCGTAGGTCCGTTCGCCGCCTTCGCGGCGGGGGCGCTCCGCCCGTTCGCCGTCCCGGGCGTAGGCCGGACGGGCGGGGGCGTCGCCACGCCGGGGCGGGCGACCGTCCTCACTGCGGGGC
>NZ_JBXAST010000061.1:0-19251 GCF_058809645.1 Azospira sp. MPR-E4
GCCCGCCCCGGGCGCCCCAGACGCCGGTGCTGGACGCCCCCCTGGTGGGGCGCATCCTGCTGGTGAGCCTGTTACTGCTGCTCGGCGCCTTCGGCCTCTTCCTGCGAGAGTTGGACCAGGGCCACACCCTGGCCGAGGCCCGCACCGTGGCGGTCAATGTGTTCGTGCTGGTGGAAACGGTCTATCTCTTCAACTGCCGCTCCCTCACCCATTCCTTCTGGAGCATCGGCCTGTTCACCAACCGCTGGTTCTGGGGCGGCATCGGCACCATGGCGGCCCTGCAGCTGCTGTTCACCTACGCGCCGATCATGAACCGCCTCTTCGCCACGGCCCCCATCGGCCTCACGGAATGGCTGGAAATCGGCGCTTTCGCCCTCTTCTGCGGCCTGGTCATCGGCACCGAGAAGCGTCTGCGCCTGGGGTTTGCGCGCCGTCAGGCCGTACGGAACTTGCCGGGGTCCGGCCGACTCTGACCTGAAGTAACCTACGGCCTCCACCGTCCCCGCCCCCGGGGATGATCCCGGGGCGCCTTGCCGGCGCCCGTCTTTCAATAACAAAAACAGGCTGTGCGCTGACCGCTCCTGCCCCATCGGGCAGGCCGCCCGGGCGCCGCATTGTTGAGACATTGCTGAACAGCCGTCCCATGGGAGCACCGCGCTATGGACGGAAACATCTCTTTCGCTTTTCTGCCGGCCCTGCCGCCGGCCCTGGGCCCCGCCGCCCTGTTCGGCAGCCTGCTGCTGGCCGGGCTGTTCGGCGGCGAGCTGGCCCGCCGCCTGAAACTGCCGCGCCTGCTGGGCTGGCTCCTGGCCGGCCTGCTGCTGGGCCAGGCCGGCCCCTGGCTGCCGCCGGGCTGGTCCCTGCACCCCCTGCTGGGGGAAACCCGGCTCTTCTTCGACGTGGCCGTGGGCCTGATCCTCTTCGACCTGGGCCGGCGCCTGGACCTGACCTGGTTCAAGCGGGACCGCTCCCTGCTGGCCGCAGCCCTGCTCGAATCGGCCCTGGCCTTCGCCGCCATGGCTGGGGTGCTGTGCCTGTTCGGCTTCACCCGGGTGGAGGCGGGCCTGGCGGCGGCCATCGGCCTGTCCACCTCGCCTGCCGTGGTGCTGCTGGTGGCCCGGGAATTCCGGGCCGAAGGCCAGGTGACGGAGCGCACCCTGGCCCTGGTGGCCATCAACACCCTGCTCGCCTTCCTCACCGCCACCACCCTGCTCTCGGTGGCCCATGCGGAAAATGCGGCGCCCTGGCACAAGACCCTGCTGCATCCCCTCTACCTGCTGCTGGGTTCGGTGCTGCTGGGCAGCCTGGCCGCCCGCCTGGTGCTGTGGGGCGCCCGCCTGCTGGGCAAGGGGCCTGAATCCAAGTTCTCCCAGTTCATCCTCCTGGCCGGCATGCTGCTGGCGGCGGTGGGCCTGGCCCACGCCTTCCAGCTGTCGGTGTTCCTGGCCCTGCTGGTGTTCGGCCTGGCCTGCCGCCAGTGGGACAGCCGCTACGCCCTGCTCAGCGTGGACCTGGGGGGCGCCGCCCAACTTTTCTACATCGTCCTCTTCGTCCTCACCGGGGCCAGCCTGCCCCTGGCGGCGGTGCTGGCCGCCGGTCTGCCGGTGCTGGCCTACCTGGCGGCCCGCAGCCTGGGCAAGGCGGCCGGGGTCATGCTCACCGCGCCTTTCTCCCGCATCACCTGGCGCCAGCACGCCTGGCTGAGCCTGGCTTTGCTGCCCATGTCCGGGGTGGCCATCGCCCTGGTGCATGACCTCACCAGCCTCTATCCCCAGTTTGGCGAACGGTTGGGCAACCTGGTGCTGGCGGCGGTGGTGCTGCTGGAATTCCTCGGCCCCCTGGCAGTGCAGGCGGCCTTCAAGGGCGCCGGCGAGAGCCGGCCGGAAGGAGACGAACATGCTTGAGTTCAAGTCCGTCAGTCCCTACACCCTGGGGGTGGAGCTGGAACTGCAGGTGATCAACCCCCATACCCAGGATCTGACCCGGGGCGGCCCGGACCTGCTGCGGGCCCTGGAGAAGGTGGCCCACCCGGGGGAGATCAAGCCCGAGATCACCGAGAGCATGATCGAGCTCAACAGCAGCCCCCACGCCCGTCACGACAGCCTGCTGGAGGAGCTGCACGCCATGCGCGACGCAGTGGTGCATACAGCCGGCAGCCTCAACCTGGCCATCGCCGGCGGCGGCACCCACCCTTTCCACCGCTGGCACGAGCGGCGCATCTTCCCCACGGAGCGCTTCCAGCAGCTGTCCAGCCTCTACGGCTACCTGGCCAAGCAGTTCACCGTCTTCGGCCAGCATATCCACGTGGCCTGCGAGTCGGGGGACGACGCGGTGTATCTGACGCACCAGCTGTCCCGCTACATTCCCCACTTCATCGCCCTCTCGGCGGCCTCGCCCTTTTCCCAGGGACAGGACACCTCCTTCGAGACCTCGCGCCTGCACGCCGTTTCCGCCTTCCCCCTCTCCGGCCACATGCCGCCGGTGAGCACCTGGGCCGGCTTCGAGGAGTTTTTTGCCAAGATGCTGGGCTACGGCATCATCGGCAGCATCAAGGACTTCTACTGGGACATCCGCCCCAAGCCCGAATTCGGCACCGTGGAGGTGCGCATCTGCGACACCCCCTTGGAGGTGGATACGGCCGCCGCCCTGGCCGCCTTCGTCCAGGCCCTGGCCTTCTGGCTGCTGGTGGAGCGTCCCTACCCGGCGGAGCGGGTGGAGGAGGGGCTGTACCTGGTCTACGGCTATAACCGCTTCCAGGCCACCCGCTTCGGTTTCGACGCCACCCTGGTGGACCCGCGCAGCCAGCAGAGCCTGGTGCTGCGGGACGACCTGCTGGCCACCCTGGAGCGCCTGCAGCCCTTCGCCGACATCCTCGGCAGCCGCGCGCCCCTGGCCCGGCTGGCCGCCATGGCCGGCAGCGGCGCCAACGGCAGCGCCTGGCTGCGGGCCCGGCACGAGGAAAGCGGCGCCCTGGAGGACGTGGTGCGCCACTCGGCCCGTTGCTGGGCGGGGGGCGTGTAGCGGGTGTATTGAAAATGCTATTGCCACAGAGGGCACAGAGTTCACCGGGAGGGGCCTGGTTTGCGGCGTGCTCCCGGGCGCTTGTCCTTGCTGCGGCAATGCCCTGAAACCCGGATCGAAAGGAGTCAGACATGGCCAAGCGCACCGTCAAGATCGGCATTTCCGCCCGCCTTTACCATCCCCAGCCCGAGAGCGTCGGCCTGCTGGGCAAGACCCTGCAGTACCTGGAGCAGTCCGTGGCCCACTGGGTCATGTCCCGGGACGTGCTGGTGTTCATGGTGCCCTCCATCGTCCAGGACAGCCCCATGCAGCGCAGCAACATGCGCCTAGCCGACTACGTGGGCGCCCTCGACGGCCTGGTGCTGCAGGGCGGCACCGACCTCTCGCCCCTCAGCTACGGCGAGGAACCCCTCAAGCCCGAATGGGCCGGCGACCGGGTGCGGGACGCCTACGAGATGGAACTGCTGCACGAGTTCATGGAGGCGGGCAAGCCGGTGCTGGGCATCTGCCGCGGCCTGCAACTGATCAACGTGGCCCTGGGGGGCAGCCTGCACCAGGACATCCCCAGCCTGGTGGAAGACGCCATCGCCCACGAGGCCCCCGAATACGACCGTCACACCCACCCGGTGCAGTTCGCCGAGGGCGGCCTGCTGGCCAGGCTCTACCCGGAGCAGACGGGCGGCCAGGTGGTTTCCATCCACCACCAGGCGGTCAAGGTGCCGGGCAAGGACCTGACGGTGGAAGCCACCGCCGCCGACGGCCTGGTGGAAGCCGTGCGCTGGACCGGTCGGGGCTTCGTGGTGGGCCTGCAATGGCACCCGGAATTCCACACCCCGGGCAAGGGCGAACTGCTGGACGGGGAGCCGCTGCTGCAGGCGTTTCTGGAGGAGGCACGGAAGCGGCGGTGGTAGGGGGCCTGTTACCGTTGCCTCTCCGAGGAAGTTGAAGCGTGGGGAAACGCACTTGTTCCGGTGCGCTTGTGCTGTTTGCTGCGGGTTTTTTTCGGACGCGGTGAAGTGGTGCGGAGGTAGCCCTTATTTCATTGGCTGGCGGATTATCGTTTTCCATTTGGCCGGATCGGCACGCCGTATGTCGCTCAAGTAAATCTCATGGTGCTTCCCTGTTCGACCGGTTTTTGCATCGATGAAGCGATGGAGACGGTCGATGGTGGGTCCCTCCTCCGAGAACGGTCCGATGTGAAGCACCTGGGCGCATAAGCCTTCGGTAAAAGGTTCCAGTCGCAGTTTGTCGACAGCGGCAAGGTTCTTCTTTTTTCTGATATCGGCAATGGCTGCAGCGATGACCTCGCTCGACACGAAATCTGGTTGCATGATCATCATGGTCCATTGCCATCTTGACTTGTCGCCGGTTGCGAAAACGGACATGTCGTCTGCCCACCAAAGCCCCTCGAGAGGCATGACGCCATAGTCGATTGCTTGTGCTCCCTTTTTCACCATGAACTTGGCGGCATAAGAAACGGAGAATAGCGCTTCAACTGCCTGGGAGTAGGCCGAAGAGGTGTTGGGATCGCCCTCGCCGTCGACCATGAGAAATTGGAAAGTGGGCACTTCCACCTGCAGCACTTCTTTCGCAGAGGGTTGGTAGAGATGCTTCAGTTCTTTCTTGAGATCAATCTTTTGCACGGATTCACCTGACGCGGGTTCAGCGAAAAGAGGATGGCTGACGGTTGCCCGAGGTCAGCCGTTAGCCGGAGAACAGATTTCAACCACTGTTCCATCCGGGCATCGAACATAGGAGACCACTTGCCCCCACGGTTTTGCTTCCGGCGGCCTGATTTCAGCGGCGCCAGCCAACAGGGCATTCTGGTGAGCTTCCGCAACAACGGGCGTCACCAAAGCGATCTCAAAGCCAAGTGGCTTTTCGGATTCGCAGGCGGCCACGAAGCCGTTGGGCATGTTTGATTTGCCCAATCCAAGGGAAGCAAAGGCCAAGGTCGTTTCCCCTGTCTGCAGTTCGCCGTAGTCCCCCGATTCGTGGAGAAAGCGCCGTGACAGACCGAATGCCTGCTCAAAAAAGGTAAGCGACTTTGCGACATCGGGAACATAGATGATTGTGTAACCCAGTTTCATGGATGTTTTCCTGTGAGATTTATTGGACTCGGTCTGTGCTGGAGGTTTGCTCATTAACGTTACTTAACGCTTGATGGCCGTACACAACTCCACCAGGGTTCCCTCCGGGCAGCGGACGAAGGAGACGGTCTGGCCCCAGGGCGTGGTGCGCGGCGGCGTCAGGCCGGTGGCGCCATGGGCCAGGGCCTGGGCGTAGGCGGCCGGCACGTCTTCCGTGAAGAGGCCGATCTCGAAAGCGTGATGCTGGGGCGATGGCGGCTCCGTCACGCATTCCGGGGGCAGCAGGTCCGCCATCAGGCCGTGGCTGGCGAAGGCGATGCAGGTGGCGCCGGCCTCCAGCTCCCCGTAGACGCCCGTTGCGTCGACGAAGCGCCGGTGCAGGCCGAAGGCCCTTTCCCAGAAGGCGATGGCGGCCGGTACGTCGGCGACGTAGATGATGGTGTAACCGAATTTCACGCTTTGTCTCCCCTTCGCGGCCCGATTGCCGGAAGCCTAATCCTACCTACTGCCCCCGGTAGATCGGCTTGCGCTTCTGCTTGAAGGCGTGGATGCCTTCGGCGTAGTCGGCGCTGTTGTACACCACCCGGCGCAGGCCCTGGATGCGTTCGAAATCCTGGGGGGAGAGGGCGTGGGCGCCGGCCAGGATGCGCAGCTGTTCCTTGATCACGGAGATGGAGAGGGGGGCGTTGTGGGCCATGCCCTTGGCCAGCTCGTGCACGAAGGCGTCGATCTCGGCGGCGGGCACCAGGTGGTTGATGACGCCCTGGCGTTCCAGGCGGGCGGCGCCCATGGGGCTGCCGGTGAACAGCAGTTCCTTGGCCAGGTGCAGGGGCAGGGCGTTGAGGAAGGTGAGCAGGCCGGTGGCGTTGTAGGGCACGCCGAGCTTGGCCGGGGTGGCGGCGAAGGTGGCTTCGGGGGTGGCGACGATGAGATCGCAGGCGAACACCAGTTCGCAGGCGCCGCCCCAGACGCTGCCGCCCACCTGGGCGATGACCGGGCCGGGGAAGGCTTCGATCTCCCGGATCACCATGCGCAGCGAGTCCTTCCAGCCCAGGGGGTCGTGGCCGCCGGTGGGCAGCTCGTCCACGCTGTGGCCGGCGGACCACACCTTGGCTCCCGGCTGGCCCCGGATCACCGCGACCCGGGCCCCTTCCTGGGTGAACAGGGCGAGGGCGGCGGCGATTTCGCCGGTCATGGCTTCCGACAGGGCGTTGCGCTTGAAGTCGTAGTTGAAGGTGATGCTGCCGATGCCTTCGGCGAGGTGGGCGTTGATGAGGGACATGGGGCGGGCGGTGGAAGACGATGTCCTATTGTGCGCCAGAATGTGGCGTTGCAGCATGGGGCTAAGTGTTTTCCCCTAAGGGGGAGGCCGCGGGGCGAATGTTAGAATCCGGCCCACAAAAATCTGGAGGATTCCATGCTGTCGACCCTGTCCCGCCCGGGAGCGCGCTCCCTCGGCCTGCTGGCCCTGTGCCTGGCTTTTCCCCTCTCCGCCTGGGCCGACGGCCCGGTGCTGGTGGCCGGCATTCCCCTGGACTTCATCCTGTTCGGCCTGACCCTGCTGGGCGTGGCCCTGTTCCACAACTACACCCTCTACGTCGGTCTCACCGGCGTTACCGTGATCAGCCTATACAAGATCTTCGTCACCGGCTTCAAGACCGGGGTCGGCTTTGCCGGCTTCGCCGCCCACCTGGGCCACGAGTTCGTCACCCTCTCCAACCTGCTGTGCCTGCTCATGGGCTTCGCCCTGCTCTCGCGCCACTTCGAGAAGAGCCACGTGCCGGTGATCCTGCCCAAGTACCTGCCGGGCGAGTGGAAGGGCGGTTTCGTGCTGCTGGTGATGGTCTTCGTGCTGTCCTCCTTCCTCGACAACATCGCCGCCGCCCTCATCGGCGGCGCCATGGCCCACCAGTTGTTCAAGGGCAAGGTCCATGTGGGCTACCTGGCCGGCATCGTCGCCGCCTCCAATGCCGGCGGCTCCGGCTCCGTGGTGGGGGATACCACCACCACCATGATGTGGATCGCCGGCGTGCCGCCCCATATCGTGCTCGACGCCTACGTGGCGGCCATCGTCGCCCTGCTCATCGTCGCCTTCGTCGCCTCCAGGCAGCAGCATGCCTACTCCCCCATCATCAAGGGCGGCCACCAGCACACCAAGATCGACTGGGCCCGGGTCGGCATCGTCGGCATGATCCTGGCCTTCGCCATCGGCGCCAACGTACTGGTGAACATCAACTTCCCCGAAGAGGCGGACCACTTCCCCTTCATCGGCGTCGCCGTGTGGCTGGCCATCCTGCTGTCCACCGCCATCCGCCGGCCCGACTGGGAAGTGCTGCCGGAAACCTTCAAGGGTTCTGTCTTCCTGCTTTCCCTGGTCACCTGCGCTTCCATGATGCCGGTGGAAGAGCTGCCCGGCGCCTCCTGGCAGACCGCCCTGGGCCTGGGTTTCGTCTCCGCCGTCTTCGACAACATCCCGCTGACTGCCCTGGCCCTGAAGCAGGGCGGCTACGACTGGGGCTTCCTGGCCTACGCCGTGGGCTTCGGCGGTTCCATGGTGTGGTTCGGCTCCTCCGCCGGCGTGGCCCTCTCCAACATGTTCCCCGAGGCCAAGTCCGTGGGTAACTGGCTGCGCCACGGCTGGCACGTGGCCCTGGCCTACGTGGTCGGCTTCTTCGTCCTGCTCACCGTGCTCGGCTGGCATCCGGACGCGGACCACAAGGCGCCCGCCGCCGTCGAAGCGGCAGCCGCTGCCGCCGTTCCGGCCGAGGCTGCCGCCAAGCCCTAACTTCTGATTCAGGGCCGGTCCGGGACCAAGGTCCCGCGGCCCTCTCCGGACACCCATGCCCGACAGCGCCGTCCCGTGCGCTGCTCGGGCATGGTGCTTTTACGGGTGCGTACTGCGCCGCACGGGGGATGCGTCCGGCATTTCCGCTGGCGGTGTGTCGTGATAAATCCGTACGTACCCCGGCAGACCCAGTCCTGGCCTGTTTTCAGGCATGATCCGGGTATGACTTTTGCCCGCTTTTTCCACCTGCCCGTTCCCCCTGCGCTGAACCCGAGTCGGGTTGCGGCCGTAGGGTGCGTCTACGTGCTGCTTTACCTCCTGCTGGACTGGGTCAGCTTCATCCACCCCCTGCCGGCCTTCGAGGTGACGCCCTGGAATCCCCCCCCGGGACTGACCCTGGCCCTGCTGCTGGCCTTCGGCCTGCGTTTCTGGCCCCTGGCCTTTGCCACCGTGTGGTGCGGCAATGTGCTGGTGCACGGCATGGCCGCCCTGTCCGTGGAAACCCTGCTGCTCACCGGCATCACTGCCGGCGGCTACGGCCTCATGGCAGCCCTGCTGCACCGGGTCGGCGCCGCCGACATCCGGGACCGGGGCGCGCTGCCCCGTTTTCTCGCCGTCCTCGCCGGCACTGCCCTGCTCCTGGGCGGGCTCTATCTGCTGGTGGTCAGCGCCTTCCTGCCCGACAGCCAGCGGGGCTTCCTCTACGCCCTGGTGCGCTTCTGGGTGGGGGATGCCATCGGCGTCCTGGTCAGCGCCCCCCTGATCCTGGTGCTGCTGCGCCCGGGGGACTGGAAATTCCTGGAGACCCGGGAATTCACCCTGCAGTGCCTGGCGGTGATGCTCTCCCTGTGGGTGGTGTTCGGTCTGCCGTGGACCGACGAATTCAAGTATTTCTACCTGCTGTTCCTGCCCCTCACCTGGATTTCCCTGCGCCACGGCCTGGAGGGGGCCTGCCTAACCCTGGCCATGATCCAGGTGGGCCTCATCGTCAGCGCCCAGTGGCTCGGCTACAAGGGCGGCACGGTGCAGGAGATGCAGTTCCTCATGGCCTCCCTGGCCATCACCGGCCTCACCCTGGGGGTCACCTCCAGCGCCCGCAAGGTGGCCGAGAGCGAGCTGAAGCGGGCCCTGCGCCTGGCGGCGGCCGGCGAGATGGCGGCGGCCCTGGCCCACGAACTGAACCAGCCCCTCACCGCCGTGGCCAACTATGCCCGGGCCGGCCAGCTGATGCTGGAGGCGGGGCGGGGCGGCGAGCTGTCCGACGTGCTGGACAAGGTGGCGGCCGAGGCCCGCCGCGCCGGCGCCGTGGTGCGCCGCCTGCGGGACTTCTTCAAGACCGGCCACACCCGGCGCGACCCGGTGCCGATCCTGCCCCTGGTGGTGGAAACCATCGGTGAGGTGGAGGAACGGGCCAAGCGCCAGGCCTGCCGCCTCGAATACGCCATCCCGGCCGATCTGCCGCCGGCCCGGGGCGACGGGGTGCAGCTCCAGGTGGTGCTGCGCAACCTGCTCATCAACGCCCTCGACGCCGTGTCGCCGGAAAGCTTCGGCCGCAGCACCGACGAGCCGGTGGTGAGCCTGGCCGCCCACCGGGAAGGCAACGAACTGCAACTGGTGGTGCAGGACAACGGGCCGGGCATCCTGCCCCAGTTCCGCGAACGCCTGTTCGAGCCCTTCGCCACCAGCAAGCCCACCGGCATGGGCCTGGGCCTGGCCATCAGCCGGGCCATCGTCGAGGCCCACGGCGGCCGCCTGTGGGCCGAATCGCCCAGCGCCGGCGGCAGCCGTTTCACCATCGCCCTGCCGCTGCACCATTCCGTTTATTCCGTAAAACCGCTGCCTGTGAAAGGAGCCCCATGAATCTGAGCATTCCTCCCAACGCCCCCACCGTCTATGTGGTGGACGACGACGCGGCCATCCGGGATTCCCTGGGTCTGCTGCTCAACCTCAAGGGTTACCGGGTCCAGGCCTTCGGCTCCGCCGAGGACTACCTGGCGGCCGTCGATCCCGACGCTCCCGGCTGTCTCATCGCCGACGTGCGCCTACCCGGCATGGACGGTCTCTCCCTGCAGGCCACCCTGGCGGAGAAGGGCATCCAGCTGCCGGTGATCGTCATTTCCGCCCACGGCGACGCCTCCACCGCCCGCACCGCCTTCAAGGCCCAGGCCGTGGATTTCCTGGAAAAGCCCATCGACGACAACCAGCTGTTCAACGCCGTCGCCACCGCCCTGGCCCTGGACACGGCCCGCCGCAAGGAGGCCGCCACCGGCGCCGAGATGCGCGACCGCCTGGAGCGCCTCTCCCGGCGCGAGCGGGAGGTGATGCGCCTGGCCGCCGCCGGCAAGCCCAACCGGGAAATCGGCGAGGTGCTCGGCATCAGCCCGCGCACGGTGGAGGTGTACAAGGCCCGCATGATGGAAAAGCTGCAGGCCCGCAACCTCTCCGAGCTGGTGCGCATCGTCGTCCAGTTCGACAACGAGGTGCCGCCCCCGGCGCCGGACGAAGAGGCCGCCTGATGGCCCGGCGTGTCCTAAGGGTTGGCCGCGTCGTTGGTCGGCCGTACGCTGAACGGCGAATTACCGCCGGGAGCGGTCGCGCCTATGATGCCCAGGCTGGATTCAGCAACAATCCTGTTGGACACCCACTCGTGTCGCCCGCTGCGTCGTCATCCGCAGCGGGCGTTTCTTTTGCCCCGCGCCCGGACCTGCCCTGATGTCGGCCCTCGCCCCCACTCCCGTTGAAATCGCCGCCACGGTGCTGTTCGCCCTGGCCATCGTGCATACCTTTTCCACCAAGTACTTCGAACACCTGGCCCACACCCAGCCGGCCCATGCCGGCCTGTGGCACCTGCTGGGCGAGGTGGAGGTGGTGTTCGGCTTCTGGGCCATGGTGCTGGTGCTGGTCATGGTTGGCCTGCAGGGCACCGGGGAGGCGGTGACCTACCTGGAATCCTGCAATTACACGGAGGCCCTGTTCGTCTTCGTCATCATGGTCATCGCCGCCAGCCGGCCCATCCTGGCCCTGGCCGGCCACAGCGTCCGTGCCGCGGCGCGAACGCTGCCCCTGCCGGACAGCGTCGCCACCTTCTTCGTCATTCTCTTCCTGGTGCCCCTGCTCGGCTCCTTCATCACCGAGCCCGCCGCCATGACCCTGGGGGCCCTGCTGCTGCGGGACCGCTATTTCGCCCGGCCCGTTTCCAGCCGCCTCAAGTACGCCACCCTGGCGGTGCTGTTCGTGAACATTTCCATCGGCGGCACCCTGACCCCCTTCGCCGCGCCGCCGGTGCTGATGGTGGCTGGCAAGTGGGGCTGGGACCTGGCCTTCATGGCCAGCACCTTCGGCTGGAAGGCCGCCATCGCCGTCGGCATCAACGCCCTGGTGGTGACCTTCGTCTATCGCCGGGAACTGGTCAGCCTGTGCGGCGCCGTCGAGGGCGAGGCCGCCCCCGCCGTGCCGGCCGGCATGGTGCTGGTGCACCTGGCCTTCCTGGTCGGGGTGGTGGTGTTCGCCCACCATCCGGCCGTGTTCCTCGGCCTGTTCCTCTTCTTCCTCGGCTTTTGCGAGGCCTACAAGCACCACCAGGACCGCCTCATCCTGCGGGAAGGCCTGCTGGTGGCCTTCTTCCTGGCCGGCCTGGTGACCCTGGGCGGCCTGCAGAAGTGGTGGCTGCAGGACGTGCTGGCGGGCATGGCGCCCACCGTGCTGTTCTTCGGCGCCACCGCCCTCACGGCCCTCACCGACAATGCGGCCCTGACCTACCTGGGCTCCCTGGTGGAGGGCGTCACCCCGGCCTTCCAGTACGCCCTGGTGGCGGGGGCCGTCACCGGCGGCGGTCTCACGGTGATCGCCAACGCCCCCAACCCGGCGGGCTTCTCCATCCTCAAAGGCACCTTCCACGAGCAGGCCATCAGCCCCATCGGCCTGCTGCTGTGCGCGTTGCCGCCTACGTTGGTGTCCGTCCTGGCCTTCCAGCTTCTATAATCCGCCCCAACCCATTATTCGGAGCCGGAGTCCGCCGTGACCGACTCACTGTTCAGCGTCGTCCTCCTGCTCTCCCTGGCGGTGTTGTTCGTCGTCGTCGCCAAGCAGCTGCGTCTGCCCTCCCTGCTGGCCTACCTGGCCATCGGCCTCATCGTCGGTCCCTACGGCTTCGGCCTCCTGGCGGAGAGTGAGGAGGCCAGCCACTTCGCCGAGTTCGGCGTGGTCTTCCTGATGTTCTCCATCGGCCTGGAGTTCAGCCTGGCCCGGCTCAAAGCCATGCACCGCCTGGTATTCGGCCTGGGGGGCGCCCAGGTGGGGGTGACCCTGGTGGGCACCACCCTGGTCACCATCCTCTACTACGGCCAGGACTGGCGCATCGGCCTGGCCGTCGGCGCCGCCTGCGCCATGTCCTCCACCGCCATCGTCAGCAAGCTGCTCTCCGAGCGCCTGGAGCTGCATTCCCAGCCCGGGCGCCAGACCATGGCCGTGCTGCTGTTCCAGGATCTGGCGGTGGTGCCCCTGCTGATCATCATTCCCGCCCTGGCCGCCGACGCCAAGGGCATGGCCGGCGCCATTTCCATGGCCCTGGGCCAGGCCGCCCTGGCCCTGGCGGCCATGATCCTGGTGGGCCAGCGCCTGATGCGCCGCTGGTTCGACGCCGTGGCCCGGCAGAAGTCCCCCGAGCTGTTCATGCTCAGCGTGCTGTGGATCGTGATCGGCCTCTCCGCCCTGACTGCCTGGGCCGGCCTCTCCCTGGCCCTGGGCGCCTTCATCGGCGGCATGCTCATTTCCGAGACCCTCTACCGGCACCAGGTGGAGGCCGACATCCGGCCCTTCCGCGACGTGCTGCTGGGCCTCTTCTTCGTCACCATCGGCATGCTGCTGGACCTGCACTTCGTCCTGCAGAACCTGCCGGCGGTGCTGCTGGCCCTGGCCCTGCTGGTGCTGGCCAAGGGCGGCATCGTCTTCCTCATCACCCTCCTGATGCGCAATTCGCCGGAAGTGGGGGCCCGCACCGCCATCCAGCTGGCCCAGGCCGGCGAGTTCGGCTTCGTGCTGCTGGAACTGGCCCGGGACAACAAGCTGCTGCCCACCGACGTGTTCCAGGTGACCATGGCGGCCATGCTGCTCTCCATGTTCATCGCGCCCCTTTTGATCGGCCAGGCCGGCCGCTGGAGCAAGCACCTGTCGCGGCAGGAGTGGAGCGACCGCACCCGCATGATCCACGAGGTGGCGGTGCACGCCATGGGCATCGAGCAGCACGTGATCCTCTGCGGTTTCGGCCGTACCGGCCAGAGCGTGGCCCGCTTCCTCGACCTGGAGAGCATTCCCTTCATCGCCCTGGATGTGGACGAGGCCCGCATCCGCCAGGCGGTGGAGGCGGGGGAGAACGTGGTGTACGGCAACGCCGACCGCCGCGAGATCCTCAAGGCGGCGGGCCTGGACCGGGCCCGGGCCCTGGTGGTGACCTACGCCGACCTGCCGGCGACGGAGAAGGTGCTGCATCTGGTGCGGGAGTTGCGGCCGGACATGCCCATCATCGTCCGCGCCCAGGACGACCTGCACCTGGAACATCTGAAGAGTCTGGGGGCCACCGAAGTCATTCCCGAAGTGCTGGAAGGCAGCCTGATGCTGGCGGCCCAGACCCTGACCCAGCTCGGTGTGCCGGTGGAGCGGGCCCTGGAACAGGTGCGGGAAGTGCGGGCCCACCGCTACACCGCCCTGCGGGCCTTCTACCGGGGCGAGAGCGACCGCCTGCAGCGCATCTCCCAGGAGAAGCTGGCCTGCGTCATCGAGCAGCAGGCCTACGCCGTCGGCCGCAGCCTGGCCGAGCTGGACCTGGGCCGCTTCGGCGTCGAGCTGGAAGCCCTGCGCCGGCACCGGGTGCGGGACGAGGCGCCCCTGCCGGAGACCGTGGTGCAACCCGAGGATGTGTTGATTCTGGTGGGAACCAGCGAGGCCCTGTCGGCCGCCATGCACTTCATTCTCGACGGCAAGTAGCCGTCGTCCCCGCCGCCGTCCCTAGGACTTGCGGCAACCCTCGCACAGGGCGCCCTCGAAGCGGCTCAGATCGCCGATCTGCAGGCCGCCATGGGTGCGCTGCACCACTCCGCTCTGCAACAGCCGCCGCGCCGCCCGGGACAGGTGGCCGGCGCTGCAGCCCAGACGCCGGGCCAGCACCTGCATGGGCAGGGGGCCGTGGCCGGGATGGCGCTCGGCGCTTTCGGACTGGCAGCTCTCGCCGCAGATGAGATAGCACAGCAGCCGCTCGGACACCGGGCGCGAGAGGGTGTGCTCCCGTTCCTGTTCCAGGTGGCAGATGCCCGAGGCCAGGCGGTTGGCCAGGGCGCGGCGGAAATCGGGGCAGGAGAGTATCCAGCGGTCCACCAGTTCCGGATTGACGGCGATCACCGCCGAGCGGGTCAGGGCCCGCACCTGGTAGCCGCCCGGGGCCTGGGGTAGCAGGCATTCCAGGCCGAAAATGTCGCCGGCGCCCATCAGGCGCAGGGAGCGTTCGCCGCCGTTGGCGTCCCGCACCATCAGTTCCAGGCGGCCGTGCTGGACGCAGTAGAGGCCGCCGTTGTGGCCCTGGCTGTCGAGGCCGACGGCGCCCGGTTCCCACAGCTGCACGCGCACGTGCCGCTCCGCCGTTTCCCTCTCCGTCTGGGCAAGTGCTGCCCCGAACAGCTCGTCGTCGATGACGGGCCGATGGTTCTGGTGCATGGGACTCCCCTCCCTTTGCTTGTTTGACAGTCGCTATGACGGAAAACTAGCACACCAACCATGCCAAATATATTGCGGAACGTGACGTACGTCACACTTTCATGGGTGCCTGGGGAAGCCCAAGGGACGGGCCTCTCCACCGGGGGTATCCCGAATGCCGCTATTTTGGTCGCTTCCCCGGCAGCGGGGCCGGGGAACATTCATTGTAGCCATTCCCGGGCCGATGCCAAGGACTGATCGAGCCTTGCCCCACTTTCTTGCCGGCGCCGGTTCGGGGCCGCCCCGGCTGGGGGCCTGCCGGACTGTGCAAAGGCCCGCCCGCCGCTAGAATTTTGCCGTCGGCATGTCCCCTGGGGGCTGCCTCCCTTCGCTCCGGAAACCCGCCCATGAACGCTCCCGTTAACGCCCTGCGCCACCTGCTCGTCGCCACCGACTTTTCCGCCGCCGCCGACCGGGCCCTGGCCCGGGCCGCCCAGCTGGCGCGGCAGCTGGGCGCCCGCCTGACGGTGCTGCACGTCATTCCCCAGGGCCCCCTGGACCTGGCCCGGCGCTTCGCCATGCAGGCGCCGG
This sequence comes from Azospira sp. MPR-E4, assembly GCF_058809645.1. Classification (NCBI taxonomy): domain Bacteria; kingdom Pseudomonadati; phylum Pseudomonadota; class Betaproteobacteria; order Rhodocyclales; family Rhodocyclaceae; genus Azospira; species Azospira sp. MPR-E4. The sequence goes on from NZ_JBXAST010000061.1 coordinate 15,172, forward strand.
AGGCGGCCGAGGCCGAGGCCCGCCGCGGCGCCCGTCAGGAGCTGGAGGAGCGCCTCTCCCGCCTGCCCGAGTTGCCGCCCCATCAGGTGGAACTGCGGGTCGGCCGGCCCGGGGCGGAAATCGCCAAGGCCGCCGGCGAACTGGGGGCCGACCTGATCGTCCTCGGCGCCCACGGCGAACGCTTCCTCAAGGAAGTACTGCTCGGCTCCACGGTGCACAAGGCCCTGCGCCTGGCCCCCTGCCCGGTGCTGGTGGTGAAGCAGGCCGCCGCCGGCCCCTACCGGCGGGTGCTGCTGCCCACCGACTTCTCCGCCAATGCCCGCACCGCCGCCGCCATCGCCCGGGCCTTCGCCCCCGAGGCGGACCGGGAATTCCTGCACGTCTATGAAGCCCCCTTCGAGCGCCAGATGTACTTCGCCGGCGCCCGGGACAGCACCCTGGACTTCTACCGCCACAAGGCCGAGAGCGACGCCCGGGAAGCCATGGGCCGCTTCGTCGCCGAGCTGGGCTGGCAGGACGGCCCGGCCCCGGGCACCCGCCTGCGCCACGGCTACGCCCCGGCGGAGATCGAGCGGGTGGTGCAGGACTTCAGCTTCGACCTGATCGCCCTGGCGACCCAGGACAATTCCGAACTCACCGCCGCCCTCCTGGGCAGCGTCAGCCTCCACGTCATCGAGGAAATCCAGTGCGACCTGCTGGTGGTGCGGGGCATGGGCGCTCCGGACTGAATCCCGCCCTGGCTTCTGTCGTGGCGGCGGGATGATGGCGGCGCTGCGGGCGCCTTCGGCGTTTCCAGCAGACACGGCGCCCCAGGCCGGCCGCTGCCGCGATGGCCGGCGACGGGCGCCTGTTCCGTAGCTTCTTCCCAGCCGCGGCGCTCCGCTGCCCGGCTGTCGCAGCAGCGTTCGCGCTCTCGTCAGGGGCGCGCGGAGGGCCTATAGTGGCGCCTGGCGCCGCTGCCGGGTGGTTCGCGGTTCTGCCGCCGGCGAGCTTTGCCGGTGGCGTACCCGGCCCGTACCCGGCCCGCACTCGGTCCGCATTCGGTCATATCCTGGCTGATGCCCGGCCCGCGAATCTTCCCGTTTCCCTTTTTTCCGCCCAGCTTCCACCTGAGCCCGCCCCATGAGCCTGCCCTTCAAGCCCTCCACCGCCGCTTCCCGCCGAGCCCGGGAAACTGCCGAGGCGGCACCGGCCAAGGGACCGAGCCCGGCCCTGCGCATCGTGCTTTTTCTCGGGGTCTTTTATCTCTTCGTCTGGCCGGCCCTGGCCCTCTATCTGCTCACCCTGGCGGTGGGCGGGGTCTGCCTGTTGCCGGGGGTGACGGGCTGCGAGGCTTTCCTGGCCCTGGATTCGGCCCTGCCGGCCTGGGCGGCGCGCAGCCTGGGGGGACTGCTGTTGCTGGCCCTGGCCCTGTCCTTCCTGGTGCCGGCACCCCGGGGCAGCTGGCGCCGGCCGGCCCTGTGGTCCTTCCGCATGGTCTGCGGCCTGGCGCCGGCGGTCATTGGCGTGGCCGACATGAGCGTGCCGGTGCCGTTCCCCGTGGCCTGGCTGGTGGGCATGTTCCAGCCCGGGAGTCTGGCCCTGTCCCTGCGCCTGTGGGCGGCGAGTCTGTTGCTGGTGGGGGTGGTGCTGGCGGGCTGGCTGCTGCTGGCACGGTTGCGGCGTTCAGAACGACGCCCTGCCAGGGGCCGCTCCTAGCAAGCCTCTTCAGGCAGGGTGTCCCGAGATTGGCGTCCCTGCTGCCTTCCAGACTATCCCGTTGTTGAGTTCCGGCCCTTCAGGCCTGTTTGCCGTAGGTGGCGAATCTGGCCAGGGCCTCGGCCATCTGTTCCGTGTCGAGCAGCACCGGTGATCCCAGCTGGCTGGCGCGCCAGAACTGCTCGCTGAGGCTTTCCAGTTCCACCCCCAGGGCCAGGGCCTCGCCCAGATCCTTGCCGCAGACGATCATGCCGTGGTTGGCCAGGAGGCAGCCCCTGCGCCCTTCCAGGGCGGCCAGGGCGGTGTCGGAGAGGGCCTGGGTGCCGAAGGTGGCGTAATCCGAGCAGCGCACCGTGTCGCCGCCGAAGCGGGCGATCATGTAGTGGAAGGGGGGAATGTCCCGGCGCAGGCAGGCCAGGGACGTGGCGAAGGGGGAATGGGCGTGCAGCACCGCGCCCGTCTCCGGCCGGGCGGCGTAGATGTCCCGGTGGAAGCGCCATTCGGAGGAGGGCAGGCGGCGCCCCACATGGCTGCCGTCCGCCAGTTTGACGAAGGGAATGTCCTCCGCCTGCAGGCTGTCGTAGTTCATGCCGGTGGGGGTGACGTAGAAACCGTCCACCCCGTCCAGCTTGGCCCGCAGGCTGAGGTTGCCGGCGGTGCCCCGGTTGAGGCCCTCCGCCGCCATGCGGTGGGCGGCGGTGATGAGGCTCTGGCGCGGGTCAGCGGGCATGGTCCTGTTCTTCCGGATAGAGGCCGAAGATGCCGTCGGCGCTGGCCGGGCAGGCGCCGCGCTCGGTGATGAGGGCGGCCACCAGGCCCGCCGGGGTGACGTCGAAGGCCGGGTTGGCCACGGCCTCGGCGGCGGCGATCTGGCGGATGGAGCCGGGGCTGCCGGCGCCGTCCAGGCCGTGCACCAGGCGCAGTTCGTCGCCTTCCCGCTCCTCGATGGGAATGGCGGCGCCGCCGGGGCAGGCGAAATCCAGGGTGGAACGGGGTGCCGCGACATAGAAGGGCACGCCCGCCTCCCGGGCCGCCAGGGCCTTGAGGTAGGTGCCCACCTTGTTGGCCACGTCGCCGTTGGCGGCGATGCGGTCGGCGCCGACGATCACCGCATCCACCTCGCCCCGGGCCAGCAGCAGGCCGGCGGCGTTGTCGGCGATGAGGGTGTGGGGCACGCCCTTCTGGGCCAGTTCCCAGGCCGTGAGCAGGCCCTGGTTGCGGGGCCGGGTTTCGGAGACCCAGACATGCACCGGCAGGCCGGCGGCGTGGGCGGCATAGATCGGGGCAAGGGCGGTGCCGTGTTCCACCGTGGCCAGCCAGCCGGCGTTGCAGTGGGTCATGATCTCCAGCCGTCCCCGCTTTTCCGCCAGGGGCCGCAGCAGTTCCAGGCCGTGCTGGCCGATGCGGCGGTTCTGTTCCGCGTCCTCGTCGGCGATGGCGGCCGCTTCGGTCCATGCCGCTTCGGCCCGGTCTTCCTGGGGCAGCAGGCGCAGCAGGGCCTGCATGCGGTTGAGGGCCCAGTGCAGGTTGATCGCCGTCGGCCGGGTGGCGCCCAGGGTGGCCACGGCCTGGCTCAGGGCGGCGTCGGAGGCGTCCCGCTGCAGGGCCAGGGCGACGCCGTAGGCGGCGGTGGCGCCGATCAGGGGCGCGCCCCGCACCTGCATGGCGCGGATGGCGTGGGCCGCCTCTTCCAGGGTGAACAGGCGCAGGGTGCGGAAATGATGGGGCAGGGCCGTCTGGTCGATGATGTCCACGGCGCAGGTGCCGGGCACGGGCCAGAGGGTGCGGGAGGGGAGGGTGGTTGGGCTCATGGGGCGATTCTAGGCCAAGGCGGCGGGCGGCCCAAGCATGGCGACGCCACGGCCCGGCCCAGGGGGCCGCGGCAAGATTGGGTAAAGGCAGTTGCAACAATTCGTAAGGCCCGGGGCAACGGGTCGGCGGTGCCTGCCGCTGCCGCGTTAAAGCCGGCAACAGCGCTTTTTTCCAACGCCCCATGAGGCAGGCACCATGAAACGCAAACTCTGGCTTTCCCTTCTCTTCGCCGCCGTGGCCGGCCTGGCCGGCTGTGCCGTCGAGCCCGTCAGCCGTCCCTACTACGGCGAGCCGGTGCGCATGGCGCCGCCGCCGCTGCGGGTGGAAGTGATGGGAGCGCCGCCGGTGGTGGGCTATGTCTGGATCGGCGGCTACTGGAACTGGATCGGCGTGCGCTACGTCTGGGTCCCGGGCCGCTGGGAGGCGCCCCGCCCCGGCTATCGCTGGGTGCCGCGCCAGTGGGAGCGGGACGGCGACCGCTGGCAGCCCCGGGGCGGCCAGTGGGAACGGCATGATGAACCCAGGCGCGATTCCCCCCGGGAGCATCGCTGGGAATCCCCCGCCCCGCCA
>NZ_JBXAST010000062.1:0-18900 GCF_058809645.1 Azospira sp. MPR-E4
GCTCCGGCGGACGACGGCCAAACCCCCAAGAACTGACGCCCCGGTCATGGAATTCTCCACCTCCCCCTACCTGCTCAAGGACACCTCGGTACGCCGGGTCATGACCCAGGTGCTGCTGGCCCTGGTGCCGGGCATCGTCGCCTACGCCCTGCTCATCGGCCCGGGCATCCTGGCCCAGATCGCCATCGCCACCCTCACCGCCCTGGCCGCCGAGGCCGCCATGCTGCGCCTGCGGGACAAGCCCCTGGCCCTCTTCCTCGGCGACGGCTCGGCCGTGGTCACGGCCTGGCTGGTGGCCCTCACCTTCCCGCCGGTGGCGCCCTGGTGGCTCACCGTGGTCGGCGTGCTGTTCGCCATCGTCGTCGCCAAGCACCTCTACGGCGGCCTCGGGCAGAACCCCTTCAACCCGGCCATGATCGCCTTCGCCGTGTGCATCGTCTCCTTCCCGGCCCTCATGTCCCAGTGGCCCGGCCCCGGCTCCCACCTGGCGCCGGCCCAGCAGCTGGACTGGATCTTCGGCCTGGCACCGCGCCTGGACGGCATGACCAGCGCCACCCCGCTGGATGCGTTGAAGACCGCCCTGCGCGCCGACGAGGGCCATAGCGGGCCCCTGCCCTTCCTGGCCGGCAACGCCCAGGCGGTGATCGCCCTCTGCTATCTGGCCGGCGGCCTCTTCCTGGTCTGGCGCAAGGTCATCACCTGGCACATCCCCACCGCCTTCCTCGGCGCCATGGGCCTCCTCGCCGGCCTGCTGTGGCTGTGGCAGCCCGCCGGCTTCGCCAATCCCGTCTTCCACCTGCTGGGGGGCGGCGCCATGCTAGGGGCCTTCTTCATCGCCACCGACCCGGTGTCCGGCGCCACCACGCCCCGGGGCAAGCTCATCTTCGCCGCCGGCGTCGGCCTGCTGGCCTACATCATCCGCGTCTTCGGCGGCTATCCGGACGGCATCGCCTTCGCCGTGCTGATCATGAACATCTGCGTGCCCCTGATCGACATGTACACCCAGCCGAAGGTCTTCGGCATGAAGGACCAATGACATGGTGACGGTAAAGGAACCCACGGCCGGCACCATGGCGGCGCGCACCGCCGTCATCCTGTTCGTCTTCGTCATCGTCTTCACCGGCCTCCTGGCGGGCGCCTACCAGTGGACCCTGCCGGCCATCCAGGCCTCGGCCACGGAAGAGAAGATGAAGCTGGTGAACGAAGTGCTGCCCACCGCCAGCTACGACAACGACCTGCTGCACGACACCCTGGCCCTGCCCCCCACCCCGGAACTGGGGCTGGAAGAGCCTTCCACCGTCTTCCGCGCCCGCATGGGCGGCGTCCCGGCGGCCCTGGTGCTGGAAGCCGTGGCGCCGGACGGCTATGCCGGCAAGATCCGTCTGATCCTGGCGGTGCAGGCCGACGGCCGGGTGGCCGGCGTGCGCGTCACCCAGCACAAGGAAACCCCGGGCCTGGGCGACTACGTGGAACCGAAGAAGGACAGGAACAAGGAACGGCCCTGGATCACCCAGTTCAACGGCCTCTCCCTCGCCACCCTGGCGGAGAAGGAGTGGAAGGTGAAGAAGGACGGCGGCCATTTCGATTCCAACGCCGGCGCCACCGTGACGCCCCGGGCCGTGGTCAAGGCGGTGAAGAAGGCCGTCGCCTATGTGGACGCCCACCGGGACGAACTGTTCGCCGCGGCCGACAAGAACGCAGCGGACCGGAAATAAGCGAGGCCGACCATGATCACCCGCGAGGAATTCAAGCAGATCGCCGGCAACGGCATCTGGAAGCAGAACACCAGCCTGGTACAGATCCTGGGCCTGTGCCCTCTGCTGGCCGTGACCACCAACCTGGTGAACGGCGTCATGCTGTCCCTGGCCACCATCATCGTCATGGCCCTCTCCGGCGTGGCCATCGCCAGCCTGCGCAATTTCATCCCCCACGAAATCCGCATCCCGGTCTTCATCCTCGTCGTCGCCGCCCTGGTGACGGTGGTGGACCTGCTCTTCAACGCCAACCTGCACGAGCTGTACCTGGTGCTGGGCATTTTCATTCCCCTCATCGTCACCAACTGCATCGTGCTGGCCCGGGTGGAAGCCTATGCCGCCAAGAACCCGCCCCTGCAGGCCACCGCCGACGGCGTCTTCATGGGCGTCGGCATGCTGTGGACCCTGGGCCTCCTCGGCGGCCTGCGGGAGCTGATCGGCGCCGGCACCCTGTTCTCCGGCATCGACATGGTCTTCCCCGGCCTGCAGCCCCTGCAGCTGCTGCCCAAGGACTACCCGGGCCTGCTGCTGGCCATCCTGCCCCCCGGCGCCTTCATCCTGCTGGGCTGCCTGATCGCCTGGAAGAACTGGATCGAAGCCCGGGCCGCCGCCCGCCAGCAGAAGACCCCACCGGCGCCGGTGGCGGAAGCCGGCTGTCACTGAAAAATACTTGCCACAGAGAACACAGAGGACGCCGAGAAAGACCTAGATGCTTGGCCTGGGAGGCAATAGGGACGCCACTCTCCACCCAGGTGCGGCTGAAAATGGCGTCCTGCTTGCTTTTCCGGTCAGATAAAAATTGAATCCAGCCACCGGCCTCAATCACGAGGCAAGTCACTCTCTGTGATCTCTGTGGCTAAAACAAACCTCCAGCCAAGCCCAAGACCATGAATGCCGCCAAGCGGGCCCAGATTTTCGCCCGGCTCCAAGCCGCCAACCCGGCCCCCCGCACCGAGCTGGAATACGAGACCCCGTTCCAGCTGCTGATCGCCGTGCTGCTCTCGGCCCAGGCCACCGACGTGGGCGTGAACAAGGCCACGCGCAAGCTCTTCCCCGCCGCCCCGACGCCGGCCGCCATGCTGGCCCTGGGGGAGGAAGGGCTGATGGACTACATCAAGACCATCGGCCTTTTCCGCACCAAGGCCAAGAACACCATCGCCACCTGCCGCATCCTGCTGGAACAGCACGGCGGCCAGGTGCCGCGGGACCGGGAGGCCCTGGAGGCCCTGCCCGGCGTCGGCCGCAAGACCGCCAACGTGGTGCTCAACACCGCCTTCGGCGAACCCACCATCGCCGTGGACACCCACATCTTCCGCATCTGCAACCGCACCCGCCTGGCCCCGGGCAAGACGGTGCTGGCGGTGGAGGAAAAGCTGCTCAAGACCACGCCGCCGGAATACCGGCTGGACGCCCACCACTGGCTGATCCTGCACGGCCGCTACGTGTGCAAGGCGCGCAAGCCCGAATGCGAACGCTGCGTCATCGCCGATCTGTGCGAATATCCGGGCAAGACCTGTTCCGAACCCGCCCACCTGTAGCCCGTCCCGAGGCACTGCCATGACTGTCGCCACCGCCCTGGTTTCCGGCAACGATCCCCTGCCCCGCCTGGCGGAGGACGCGGTGCGCCAGGCCCTGGACAAGCTCCTTGCCGCCGGCGCCAGCCACGCCAACAGCGTGCTGCTCTACCTGACCCAGGACTTCTCCCGCCAGGTACAGCCGGCCCTGCTCGCCGCCAGCCGCGCCGCCGCCTGCACCCAGGTAGCCGGCAGCGTGGCCGCCGGCCTGTTCACCGAGGAAGGCTGGGTGCTGGACCGGCCTGCCGCTGCGGCCATGGTTTTCGCCGGCCCCCTGTCCCTGGTGCCGGGCCGTCCCGGCGCCGCGCCCCTGCTCTCCCTCGCCTCCGCCTCCAGCCTGCCGCCGGAATGGGCGACCCCGGGCAGCCAGCGCTTCGGCGCCCTGCACCTGGACGCCCTGGCCAGCGAACCGGGGCCCGTGTGGCAGCAGGGCCGCCCCTGCGCCGACCACCGCCTGTCCCTGGCCATCGCCGGCAGCCAGGCCAGCGTGGCCCTCTCCTGCGGCCTGCGCCTGCTTACCGAGCCGGCGCCGGTGGTGGAGGTGCGGGGACACGACCTGCATACCCTGGGCCAGCAGACCGCCCTGGATTCCCTGCTGCGGGCCCTGCCCCTGGAACAGCGGGAGCGGCGCCTGCTGCACCACGTCACGGCCGTGGTGGCGGAACCGGGCCATGCCCTGGACCGTCCCGAGGGCACCTACTGCCGCCTGCTGCCGGTGATCGACACCGGCCCGGAAGGCGTCGTCACCCTGGCCGACAAGCTGGTGCCGGGCCAGTCCCTGGCCTGGGCGGTGCGCCAGCCCCTGGCGGCGGAACAGGAAATGCGCGACACCCTGGTGGCCCTGGGCGAAGAGCTGCCCCGGCCCAGCCTGGGCCTGATGTTCTCCTGCATCGGCCGCGGCCCCTATTTCTACGGCGGCGAGGACCGGGACCTGCTGGTCTTCACCGAACGCTTCCCCGGCGTGCCCCTGCTGGGCCTCTACGGCAGCGGCCAGATCGCCCCCAGCAACGGCGGACGGCTGCTGCACAACAGCGTCGTCACCGCCCTCTTTTCCGAGATTTAAGCCATGTTCAATCCCAGCCGCGACCAGGTGCGCCGCTTCTTCTGCGACGCCTGGCAAAAGGACCGGCAAGGCCTGCCCCTGGTGGGCGCCGAAACCATCGCCGTGGACCTGATCCGCCTGCATCCCGAATACCACGCCCTGCTGGCCGACGTGGAACGGGCCCTGAGCCAGGAATGGACGCCGGAGGAAGGGCAGATGAATCCCTTCCTGCACCTCTCCCTGCATCTGGCGGTGGAGGAGCAGATTTCCATCGACCATCCCCGGGGCATCCGGGAAGCCTTCCACGCCCTGGCCCGGCGCCTGGACGATCCCCACGCCGCCAAGCACCAGCTGCTCGAATGCCTGGGCGAGGCCGTCTGGCATGCCCAGCAGGCGGGCAACCAGCTGGACCCGGAAGCCTATCTGGAAGCCGTCAAACGCGCCGGCCGCGGCTGAACCTGACGCCTGGCTGACGGCAGCCACCCCCACCCCCTGGAATTCCGCGCCTGTCGCGGACTTTGGCGGGCACTTGTCATTCCCCTACGGACAGGTGCAGTATTTAGCCACATTAGCCAAAAGTAATAGATAAAAAACCTACACCCTGGGGGAAATCCATGTTTGCGAAACTCTCGCTCAAGACCAAGCTCGTCTTGCTGCTGGTCATGTCCGTCATCGGCATGGTCCTGCTCACCGGCCTCAGCGCCTGGGGAGTGAAACGGGACCTGACCGACGGCCGCAAGGCGGTGGTCAAGGCCGCCGTCGAATCGGCCTACAGCATCGCCGCCAACTACCAGGCTCTCGAAGCCGCTGGCAAGATGAGCCGGGAAGAGGCCCAGAAGGCAGCCCGGGAAGCCATGCGCCACGGCCGTTACGGCGGCGCCGACGGCAAGTCCGAATACTTCTACGTCTACAGGAGCGACGGCGTCACCGTCATGCACACCACCAAGCCGGAATGGGAAGGCATCAGCAAGGTGGAAGAGGTGAAGGATGTGCTCGGCCGCTATACCCTGAAAAACATCCTGGCCGCCTCCAAGGCCGCCCCCGAGGGCGCCTTCGTCGAAACCCTGTTCCCGCGCCCGGGCCAGCCGGCGGACAAGGCGGTGGAAAAGCTGCAGTACCTGAAGCTGTTCGCCCCCTGGGAATGGGTCATCGGCAGCGGCATCTACATGGACGACGTGAGCGCCGAAGTGCGGGAGCGGGCCCTTTCCGACACCTTCATCGCCGCCATCATCCTCTTCGCCGTGGCGGTGGCCACCTTCCTGGTGGGCGGCAGCATCCGCCAGCAGGTAGGGGGCGAACCCGCCGACGTCATCAAACTGATGAGCCAGGCCGCCGCCGGCAACCTGGCGGTGGAGGTGGGCAATGCACCCAAGGGCTCCATGCTCGCCTCCTTCGGCCAGATGGTGAGCGAACTGCGCCAGGTGATCCGGGAAATCGGCAACAGCGCCACCGCCCTCTCCAACAACGCCGAGCGCATCAACACCGCCTCCCAGGAAGTGTCCACCGCCTCCCAGCACCAGGCCGACGCCACCTCATCCATGGCCGCCGCCATCGAGGAACTGACGGTGAGCATCAACCACATTTCCGACAGTTCCCGGGATACGGAGGCCGACTCCCACAATTCCGCCAGTCTGGCGGCCGACGGCGAAACCCGGGTCACCACCGCCTCCAGCGCCATCAAGAACCTGGCCGGCTCGGTCACCGGCGCCTCGGAGAAGATCCGCCACCTGGAAGGCCGCATCAAGGAAATTTCCGGCATCGCCGGCGTCATCAAGGAAATCGCCGCCCAGACCAACCTGCTGGCCCTCAACGCCGCCATCGAGGCGGCCCGGGCCGGCGAACAGGGCCGGGGCTTCGCCGTGGTGGCCGACGAGGTGCGCAAGCTGGCCGAACGCACCGCCTCCGCCACGGTGGAAATCGAGGACATGATTGTCAGCATCCAGACCGAAACCGACGAGACGGTGCAGGTCATGGGTGCGGCCCTGCCCCAGGTGGAAGAAGGCGTCACCCTGGCCGAATCCGCCGCCGACGCCCTGCGGCAGATCCGCGAGGGTTCGGAAACCACCCTGCACCGCATCCAGGAAGTGGCCGAAGCCACCCGGGAACAGAGCACCGCCAGCACCAGCATCGCCCAGCGGGTGGAGCAGATCGCCCAGATGGTGGAAGAGACCTCCGCCGCCATGCGCAACACCGCCGAGACCGCCGAGGCCCTGGACAACATCGCCCGGGAGCTGAACACCATGGTGGGCCGCTTCACCACCTGATGCCGGCCCGGCACCAATGACAAGGGGCGCCCGCGGGCGCCCCTTTTGTTTTTGCCGCTGCCGGCGCCGGTCGGATCAGCGGTACAGGCGGAAGCTGGCCAGGATGGCGCGCAGGCCCTCGGCCGTGGACACCAGGGCCTCGGTGGCCCGCTGGGCCTCCTGGGCGGTGGCGGTGTTCTGCTCGATGAGCACGGAAATGTGTTCCATGCTGCCGTTCACCTCCTGGCTGGCGATGCTCTGCTGCTGGGAGGCTTCGGAAATCTGCCGGGCCATGGCGCTGACCTGCTGGGAAGCGGCGGTAATGCCCTCCAGCCCGGCCACGCTCTCGCGCATCATGCCGATGCCCTCCTCCACCTCCCGCACCGCCTGCTCCATGCGGCTCACCGCCTCATGGGTGGCACCCTGGATGGCGCCGATGTTGCCAGTGATGTCGGCGGTGCTGGTGGTGGTGCGCTCGGCCAGCTTGCGCACCTCGTCGGCCACCACGGCAAAGCCCCGACCCGCCTCGCCGGCCCGGGCCGCCTCGATGGCGGCGTTGAGGGCCAGCAGGTTGGTCTGGTCGGCGATCTCCTTGATCACCTGGGTGATCTGGCCGATCTGGTCGATGGCCGTGTTCAGCTCGTGCAGGGTGGCCGAAGAACCGGTCACCGCTTCCACCACCCGGTTGGTGACGGCCATGCTGCGGCCGATCTGGGTGTTGCTTTCCTCCACCAGCCGTTCCGAGTTCTGGGCCGCGCTGGCAGTCTCCCCGGCGTGGCCGGCCACTTCCTGCACCGACTGGGAGAATTCCTCCGTGGCGGCGGCAACGCTCTGCACGTCGTCCAGCTGCTGCTGGGACTTGGCCGCCACCAGGGCCACCTCGGATTCCAGCTGGCTACAGCGCTGGTCCATCTGGCGGGAGGCTTCCTGGATCTGGTCCAGCATGGCCTTCAGGGTGGCCTGCATGGTGGCCAGCTGGCACAGCAGCTGGCCGGCCTCGTCGCGCCGGCTGATGTCGATATCGCTGGTGAGGTCGCCCTCGGCGATGAGCTTGAAGGTGTCGATGGCCTGGCGCATGGGATTGACGATGGCCCGCACCAGCAGCCAGCCACCCACCACCGCCAGGGCCAGGGCCGCCAGGGTGGCCAGGGCCATGGCCCACAGGATGTTCTCGTAACGTGCCTGGGCCCGCTCGAAATCGGCCCGGGCCGAGGCCTTCAGCTCATCCACCAGGGCCTTGCCGGCCTGCTGCACCTGGCCGTAGATGGGGTTGATCTTGGTCAGCAGCAGCACCGAGGCCTGATGGAAATCCCCGGCCTTGAGGGACTCCCGGGCCGCATTGACGCCTTCGGCGGAGAATTTCTTGCGCGCCTCCCCCAGCTGCTCCACCAGCTGCCGTTCCTTCTCCGACAGGGGCAGCTTCTGCAGGGCTTCGAGCTGGGCGTTGATCTGCTGCCGGTTGGCCAGGGTCTTTTCCAGATGCACTTCTAGGCCGTGGTCGTGCAGCTTCACCAGTTCGCTCTTGGGATCGTGCTGCAGGGCCAGCATGATCTGGGAGCGGTTTTCCCCCAGCAGGGCCAGCACCTCGTTCACCACCGTGGTCGGCTCCAGCTTGCGCTGGTACTGCTCCTGCAGGCTGGCGTTGCCTTCCTGCAGACCGGAGAGGCCGATGCCGGTCACCACCGCGGTGATGGCGACGAAGGCCGCCATCATGGCCCCAAGGCGACCCTTCACCGAGAGGCGGGACCAGAAGCCGGCAGCGGACTGGGGCAGGGAGGCGTTCTTGTTCTCCCGCAGGCGCTGGTAGAGGGCCTCGGCCGCCTGCACCTTGTCCCGGGCCGGCGGCGTGCGCACCGACATGTAGCCTTCGGTATGGCCGTTTTTCACCACCGGCACGACGAAGGCCTCGACCCAGTAGAAACCGCCGTCCTTGCTGCGGTTCTTCACCAGGCCGCGCCAGGGATTGCCCGACTTCACCGTGCGCCACAGGTCGGCAAAGGCCTGGGGCGGCATGTCCGGATGGCGCACCAGATTGTGGCTGGCCCCGATCAGCTCGTCGCGGGAGAAACCGCTGATCTCGACAAAGGCATCGTTGGCATGGGTGATGATGCCCTTGAGATCGGTTTTGGAGACCAGATACTGATTCGGGGGAAAGGGAATCTCTTGATTTGTAACCGGAAGATTGATTTTCATCGTTGCTGCCGCGAAAAAGGGGCTATGCCAGGAGACTAAGGAAAGACGCCATTCTTGGAATGGCATAACTTTTGTAATATCGTTTTTGATCATAGCAAAACGGCAGAAATGGCAAGCGGTACAAATCAACAAAAGGTCATTTAGCGCTGTCGTTACAATGATGAGAAAAACGGCAGGACGCCGCCTTGCCGCCGTCGCGCCCCAACCCCACCGGAGCATCCCCATGACCCCACGTTTCGACGGTTCCGAGCGTTACGTCGCCCCCCAGGAACTGACCCTGGCGGTGAACGCCGCCGTGACCCTGCAACGCCCCCTACTGATCAAGGGCGAACCGGGCACCGGCAAGACCCTGCTGGCGGAGGAAGTGGCCCGGGCCCTGGGCCTGCCCCTGTTCCAGTGGCACATCAAATCCACCACCAAGGCCCAGCAGGGCCTCTACGAATACGATGCGGTGTCCCGCCTGCGGGACGGCCAGCTGGGGGACCCCAAGGTTTCCGACATCGCCAACTACATCGTCAAGGGCGTGCTGTGGCAGGCCTTCGAGAGCGAGACCCCGGCGGTGGTGCTGATCGACGAGATCGACAAGGCCGACATCGAATTCCCCAACGACCTGCTGCGGGAGCTGGACCGCATGGAGTTCCACGTCTATGAGACGCGGCAGACGGTGCGGGCCCGGCACCGGCCCCTCATCTTCATCACCTCCAACAACGAGAAGGAACTGCCCGACGCCTTCCTGCGCCGCTGCTTCTTCCACTACATCCGCTTCCCCGACCGGGAGACCATGGAGAAAATCGTTGCCGTGCACTACCCGGAACTGAAGCGGGAACTGCTGCAGGAGGCCCTGGAAGTGTTCTTCGGCCTGCGCGAGATGGCCGGGCTGAAGAAGAAGCCCTCCACCTCGGAACTGCTGGACTGGCTCAAGCTGCTGCTGGCCGAGGACATTCCGGCCGAGGCCCTGCGCAGCAAGGATGCCCGCACCAGCATTCCGCCCCTGCACGGTGCCCTGCTGAAGAACGAGCAGGATGTTCATCTCTTCGAAAAGCTCGTCTTCCTCGCCCGACAGGGACGCTGACCATGCCCCCCGGAGCCGCCCGCCGCCGCCTGCTGCGCCATCTGCTGGCGGCCCTGTGCCTGCTGCTGGCGGCAGGTGCGGCCGGCGCCCTGGAAACGGTCACCCTGCAGCTCAAATGGCAGCACCAGTTCCAGTTCGCCGGCTATTACATGGCCCAGGCCAGGGGCTATTACCGGGAGGCGGGCCTGGAGGTGCGCATCGTCGAAGGCCGGGCCGACACCGACCCGGTGGCCGAAGTGCTGGCCGGCCGGGCCCAATACGGCATCGGCGCCTCCGAACTGCTGCTGGAACGCAGCCGGGGCAAGCCGGTGGTGGCTCTGGCCGCCGTCTTCCAGCACTCGCCCCTGGTGCTGCTGGCCCGGGCCGGCGGCCCCATCCGCCGCCCGGCCGACCTGGAAGGGCGGCGCCTCATGCTGCTGCCGACGGAGGCCGAGCTGTTCGCCTTCCTGCGCCGGGAACAGGTCAAGGAGGAACGCCTGCAGCGCGTCCCCCACTCCTTCTCCGCCGCCGACCTCATGGCGGGCAGGGTGGATGCCGTTTCCGGCTATCTCACGGACGAGACCTACGAACTGGAAAAGGCCGGTTTCCCCTACCTTTCCTTCTCGCCCCGGGCCGCCAACATCGACTTCTACGGCGACACCCTGTTCACCGCAGAAGCCCATGCCGTCGCCCATCCGCAGCAGGTGGAGGCCTTCCGCCGCGCCAGCCTGCAGGGCTGGGCCGCCGCCCTGGCCGACCCGGACGCCGCCGCCCGGGAGATTCTGCAGCACTACTCCACCCGCCACAGCCTGGAACACCTCCTCTTCGAGGCGGAACGCATGCGCCCCCTGATCGAGCCGGCCCTGGTGGAACTGGGTCACATGAGCCCGGCCCGCTGGCGCCGCATCGGCGACACCTATGCGGAACTGGGCATGATGCCCCGGGACTATGCGGTGGAAACCCTGCTGTACCGCCCGGCCGGCCCCCAGCCCCTGCCGCCGTGGGCCTGGGGCACCCTGCTCCTGGCCGCCCTGGCCCTGCTCGCCGCCCTCTACATCCACCGCCTCTACGGCCGCCTGCAGGGACAGATGCGCCAGCGGGACAGCAGCGAACGCAACCTGCGGGCGAGCCGGGAACACCTGGCCCGCATCTTCGAGACGGCGCCCCTGGCGGCCATCGTCTACGACCAGGAAGCGAGGGTCCTGGAATGGAACCACCGGGCCGAGGAAATCTTCGGCTGGCGCCGGGAGGAAATGCTGGGCCGCAGCTTCTTCGAGCACATGGTGCCCGAAGAGGCCCGGCAGCAGGTGCAGGGCATCGTGGACAGCATCTTCCGCGGGCCGGAAATCCAGTATTCCCTCAACCGCAACCTGACCCGGGACGGCCGCGCCATCCTCTGCGAATGGAGCAACGCCATCCTCCGCGACGAGGCCGGCGGGCCGCCCAGCGTCATCGCCCTGGCCGCCGACGTCACCGAGCGGGAACGGGTCCGCGCCGCCCTGCAGGACAGCGAGCAGCGCTACCGCACCCTGCTGGAAACCGCCCCTTTCCCGGTGGTCATCACCCGCCTCCGGGACAGCCTGGTGACCTACATCAACCAGCGGGCCGCCACCTGCTTCCAGGTGCCCCAGGAGGATGCCGTGGGGCGCCATGCCCCGGACTACTGGGTGGATATGGGCCAGCGCCAGCGGCTGATCGAGGAACTGCGGCAGAAGCAGGTGGTGACCGACATGGAAGTGCGCCTGCGGGACGCGGCCGGCCAGCCCTTCTGGGCCCTCCTCTCGGCCCGCATCCTGCTGGAGGAACAGGAACCCCTGGCTTTCGTCTCCTTCAACAACATCAACGAACGCAAGGCAGCGGAAGAGGCCCTGCAGGCCCTCAACGGCGAGCTGGCCTACCGCCTCCAGGAAATCAACCTGCTGCAGGCACGGCTGCAGGAGCAGGCCACCCGGGACGCCCTCACCGGCCTCTACAACCGCCGCTACCTGGACGAGACCCTGGAGCGGGAAGTGGCCCGGGCCCAGCGGGAAGGCTATCCCCTGGCCGTGGCCCTGCTCGACATCGACCACTTCAAGCAGCTCAACGACACCTACGGCCATCGGGCCGGCGACGAGATGCTGCGCCAGCTCGGCCACTTCCTCCAGGCCCGGGCCCGCAGCGGCGACGTACCCTGCCGCTACGGCGGCGAGGAGTTCCTGCTGGTGCTGCCCGGGGTGGACCTGGAGACGGCCCGCCAGCGTGCCGAGGAGTGGCGTGCCGGCTTCGCCGGGCTGACGGTGAACTTCGGCAGCCTGGCCCTGCAGGCCACCCTCTCCGTCGGCGTCGCCTGCTACCCGGGCCACGGCAAGAGCGCCGACGCCCTGGTGGATGCGGCCGATGCCGCCCTCTACCGGGCCAAGGCCGGCGGCCGCAACCGGGTCGAAGTGGCCGGCGCGGTGGAGGAATAGGCCATGCTCGCCGGATTCCTCCTGCACCTGCGGGACGCCCGCCTGCCCGTCTCCACCACCGAGTTCCTCACCCTCCTGGGGGCCCTGCAGGCCCGGGTGGTGGGGCCCAGCCTGGACGACTTCTACATCCTGGCCCGGGCCTGCCTGATCAAGGATGAAAGCCTCTACGACCGCTTCGACCAGGCCTTCGCCACCTACTTCAGGGAGGTGGAAAGCCTGCCCGGCTTCGACGCCAGCGTCGTGCCCGAGGAATGGCTGCAACTGGCCGCCCGGCGCCATCTCAGCGCGGCGGACCGGCAGAAGCTGGAAGCCCTGGGCTGGGAGCGGCTGATGCAGCAGTTCCGGGAGCGATTGGCGGAGCAGACGGAACGCCATGCCGGCGGCAGCAAGTGGATCGGTACCGGCGGCAGTTCCCCCTTCGGCCACGGCGGCTACCATCCGGAAGGCATCCGCATCGGCGGCGAGAGTGGCGGCAACCGCACCGCGGTGAAGGTGTGGGAGAAGCGGGAATTCCGCAACCTGGACGACTCGGTGGAACTGGGCACCCGCAACATCAAGGTGGCCCTGAAGCGCCTGCGCCGCTTCGCCCGCAGCGGCGCCGCCGAGGAGCTGGACCTGGAAGGCACCATCGCCGGCACCGCCCGCAATGCCGGCACCCTGGACCTGCAGCTGCGCCCGGAACGGCACAACGCGGTCAAGGTGCTGCTCTTCCTCGACGTGGGCGGCTCCATGGACGACCACATCCAGGTCTGCGAGGAGCTGTTCTCCGCCTGCCGCAGCGAGTTCAAGCACCTGGAGCACTTCTACTTCCACAACTGCGTCTATGAAAACCTGTGGCAGGACAACCGGCGCCGCTTCGACCAGCGCATCGCCACCAGCGACGTGCTGCACAAGTACGGCAGCGACTACAAGCTGATCTTCGTCGGCGACGCCACCATGAGCCCCTACGAAATCCTCTACCCCCAGGGCAGCGTCGAGCACTCCAACCCGGAGCCTGGGGCCGCCTGGATCCGCCGCCTCACCGATGCCTTTCCCCACGCCGTCTGGCTCAACCCGGAACCCCAGCGGCGCTGGGAGCACACCCAGTCCATCCAGCTGCTGCAGGACCTGCTGGGCCGGCGCATGTATCCCCTGACCCTGGCCGGCCTGGGCGAGGCCATGAAGCAGCTCTCCCGCAGCGGCTGAGGGCACCGCCCCGGCCGGGACGCCGGCTTCTGTCACCATCCTGCAACAGGCGTCTCCTAGGCTTGGCTGCTTCATCCCCACCCATGGAAGAAGCATGAGCCCCAAGACGCCCCTCGCCCTGGCCTTTGCCGCCGCCCTGGCCCAGGTTCCCGCCCTGGCCGACCAGGCTTTCCCCGCCACCCTGGCGGGCCATGCCGTGCTGCCGGCCCGCACCTTCATCGCCCCGCCCAAGGATGCCCCGGCCAGCCTGGCCATCTCCGGCAAGTACACCGGGCCCGAATCCCGGCGCGTGGACACGCCCGCATCCCTGCCCGGCACCTCCTATCTCTCGGACAAGAACGCGCCCCGTCCCACCGGCGTCTCCCTGCCCTTCAAGGGCCAGCCGGTGCAGGGCTTCTCCGGCATCAAGCACGCCGGCCAGGGCCGCTACTGGGTGCTGCAGGACAACGGCTACGGCGCCCGCAACAACAGCGCCGACGCCCTCCTGATGTTCCACCTGCTGCAGCCGGACTGGGACCAGGGCGGCGTCAAACTGGTGAAGAGCGCCGCCCTGCACGACCCGGACCAGAAGGTGCCCTTCCTCATCGTCAACGAAGGCACCCGCCAACGCTACCTGACCGGGGCCGACTTCGACATCGAATCCATCCAGCCCCTGGGCGATGCGGTGTGGTTCGGCGACGAGCTGGGCCCCTACCTGCTCAAGACCGACCGCCAGGGCAAGGTGCTGGCCGTGTTCGAGACCAAGGTGGACGGCAAGGTGCTCAAGTCCCCGGACCATTTCAGCATCACCACCCCGGCCACCAGCGGCAGCTTCACCACCGTGGCCCGCCGCTCCCGGGGCTACGAGGGCATGGCCGCCTCCAGGGACGGCCAGTTCCTCTACCCCCTGCTGGAAGGGCCCCTGTGGAACGCCGAAGAGAAAAAATGGGAACAGCAGGACGGCCGGGAATACCTGCGCATCCTGGAGTTCAGCGTGGCCCGGGGCGAATGGACGGGCCGCTCCTGGAAGTACCGCCTGGAGCAGAACGGCAACAACATCGGCGACTTCAACATGATCGACGCCGACACCGGCCTCATCATCGAGCGGGACAACGGCGAGGGCCTGCCGGAGCACGCCTGCAACGGCCCGGCCCGCCCGGACTGCCAGAACGTGCCGGCCAGATTCAAGCGCATCTACAAGATCAGCCTGAAGGACGCCGACGGCGACGGCTTCGTGCGCAAGATCGGCCACATCGACCTGCTGGACATCGACGATCCGAAGCACCTGGCCCGGCGCGGCGGCAAGGACGGCAAATTCACCTTCCCCTTCGTCACCATCGAGGATGTGGACGTAGTGGACGGGGAGCACATCGTCGTTGCCAACGACAACAACCTGCCCTATTCCGCCGCCCGCCAGCCCAACCTGCAGGACGACAACGAGTTCATCCTGCTGCGGGTGCCCGAACTGCTGCAGGCCCGCTAAGGAGAGACGCCATGGGCAAACGCCAACGCTTCGCCGCCCTCTTCGCCCTCTGCCTGGGCCTGGCCGCCAGCCTGCCGGCCCGGGCCGAGGAGGCGGTGCTGGAGCTGTACCTGGCCCGCCACGGCCAGACCGCCTGGAACCTGGAGAAACGCCTGCAGGGCAGCACCGACAATCCCCTCAACGACACGGGCCGCAGCCAGGCCCGGCAGCTGGGGGAAAAACTGGCCGGCGAAAACTTCGCCGCGGTCTATAGCAGCAGCCTGGCCCGGGCCCGGGAAAGCGCCGCCCTGGCCCGTCCCGGAATGACCGTGCAGGCCCTGCCGGAGCTGGCCGAACGCAGCTTCGGCAAGTTCGAGGGCATGGCCGAGGACGGCCGGGAAGGGCAGGAAGCCGCCCTGCTGGCCGAGTTCAAGGCCCGCAGCGGCAAGCTGGAGGACAGCCTGGACGGCGGCGAATCCCTCGCCAGCCAGGCCCGGCGCGTGGCCCAGGCGGTGGAACGCATCCGCCGCGAGCAGCCCCAGGGCCAGGTGCTGGTGGTCAGCCACGGCGGCGTCACGCCCCTGATCCTGGCCCACCTGCTGCAGCTGCCGGTGGCCGAGGCGGTGGCCCGCATCCGCCAGGGCAACGATGAGGTCTATCTGGTGCGCCTGCGCCCCAGCCAGGCCCCGTCCCTGTGGAAGCTGCTGGGCCGGGACAGCCTGGAGCAGCTGTAGGCGGCCGGTACCGGAAAAGACAAAGGCCCGGGAGGCAGCTCCCGGGCCTTTTTTCATGGGGCCATGCCGCTCACGCCCAGAGGGCGCGGCGTTCGGCCATGGCATGGCTGGGATGGCCGCCCTTGCTTACTCCTGGCCCGGCTCCTCCTGCAACAGCTTGCGCCAGCCCTCGTGACCGAGACGGCGCACGGTGGCGATGTTGCGCTCGTAGATGCTCTCCGGATCGGGGAAAGCGGCCACGGCCCGGTCGATGCTGGCCTCCCGCAGCAGGTGCAGGGTCGGATAGGGGGAACGGTTGGTGACGTTGTCGATGTCGTCCGCCTCGCTGCCGGCGAACTCGTAATCCGGATGCAGGCTGGCCACCTGGTACACGCCCTCGTAGCCCAGGTTGCGGATGAGGGCCTCCACCTCCTGCAGGAAGAAGTGGTAGTCGAGGAAGTCGGTGAGCACGTCCGGATGGATCAGCAGGGTGGTGTCGAGCAGGGCCGGGTCGGTCTCGCTCAGCAGGGTGAACTCCCGCTCCAGTTCTGCCAGCAGCTCGTCCGGCGTGGCGGCGGCGCTGAGGGCGTAGCGGATCTGCTTTTTCACATGCACCGACTTGGCGAAGGGGCACAGGTTGAGGCCGATGACGGCCCGCTCCAGCCAGCGCCGGGTGTCGGCGAGAATTTTCCCGGCCGCCTCGGCGTCGGGATAGGGGTGGAGAACCTCAGGCAGCATGGGCGTCTTTCGCGGAAAAGGGGGGGCGCCGGAAATGGCACGGGAATGGGACGGGATGGGGCAGGCGGCGGAAGCTGGACGCCCCGGCCACGGAGATGAATGGATGCCGCCGACCGCAGCTGGGCCGGAGAACCGCGCGGAGCCTCAGCCCTGGCTGGCCGGGGGCGCCACCTTGATCACCTCTTCCAGGGTGGTGAGGCCGGCGGCCACCTTCATGGCGCCGGAAATGCGCAGGGGCTTCATGCCTTCCCGGTAGGCCTGCTCCCGCACCTTGGCCACGTCGGTGGTGGTGGTCACCAGCTTTTTCACTTCGGGGGACATCAGCAGCAGCTCGTACAGGCCCATGCGGCCCATGTAGCCGGTCATGCGGCACTCCAGGCAACCCACGGGCTGGTAGATCTGGGCCGGACGCTTGGATTTCCACGGCGCCACCAGGCTGTCCCAGATTTCCTCGTCCTCCCGCCGCAGGTCCACCGGCTTCTTGCAGTGGGGGCAGAGGGTGCGCACCAGGCGCTGGGCCATGACCCCGAGCATGGTGGCGTTGATCAGATAGGGCGCCATGCCCAGGTCCAGCAGGCGGGAAATGGCGGAAGGTGCGTCGTTGGTGTGCAGGGTGGACAGCACCAGGTGACCGGTGAGGGCGGCCTGGATGGCCATGTCGGCGGTTTCCCCGTCGCGGATTTCGCCGATCATGATGATGTCCGGATCCTGGCGCATGAGGGCGCGCACCCCGTCGGCAAAGCCCAGGTCGATGTTCTGGGAGACCTGCATCTGGTTGAAGGACTGCTCCACCATTTCGATGGGGTCCTCAATGGTGCACACGTTCACTTCCGGCGTCGCCAGCTGCTTCAGGGTGGAATACAGGGTGGTGGTCTTGCCCGAGCCGGTGGGGCCGGTCACCAGGATGATGCCGTTGGGCTGGCTGGTCATGGACTGCCAGCGGACCTTGTCCTCCTCGCCGAAGCCAAGTTCGGCGAAGTCCCGCACCAGCACCTCCGGGTCGAAGATGCGCATCACCAGCTTCTCGCCGAAGGCGGTGGGCAGGGTGGACAGGCGCAGCTCCACCTCCTGGCCGCCGGCGGTGCGGGTCTTGATGCGGCCGTCCTGGGGGCGCCGCTTCTCGATCACGTCCATGCGGCCGAGGAGCTTGATGCGGCTGGTCATGGCGGCCATCACCGCCATCGGGATCTGGTACACCTGGTGCAGCACCCCGTCGATGCGGAAGCGCACGATGCCCAGCTCGCGTCGGGGTTCGATGTGGATGTCCGAGGCCCGCTGCTCGAAGGCGTACTGCCACAGCCAGTCCACGATATGGACGATGTGCTGGTCGTTGGCGTCGAACTGGCGGTTGGTCTTGCCCAGCTCCACCAGCTGCTCGAAGGAGGACAGGCCGCTGACCTCGCCCCCCCCGGCCGCCGCCTTCTTCACCGAGCGGGCCAGGTTGTAGAACTCCACCAGATAGCGGGCGATGTCCTGGGGATTGGCCACCACCCGGCGGATGTCCTTGCGCAGGATGGGCTTGAGCTCCTTCTCCCACTCCCGCAGGAAGGGCTCGGCGGTGGCGATGATCACCTCCCGCGTGGTCACCTGGATGGGCAGGATCTTGAAGCGGCCGGCATAGGTGTTGGAGACCACCTCGGTGACGGCGGAGAAGTCGATCTTGAGGGGGTCGATGTGCAGGTAGTCGAGGCCCACCTTGGCCGCCAGCCACTCGGTCAGGGTTTCCAGGATCAGGGGCTTGTGGGGCGGGACCAGGGACTTCCAGTTCTGGTCGGCGATCACCACCAGGGGATGGACGTCGCCCCGGTGATAGCGCCGCTCCTTGACCAGGCCGTCGGCCACCACCGCATCCACCATGCCGTCCTCCACCAGCAGCTTGACCAGTTCCCCCAGGGTCAGGCGATGCTCGGCGACGGTGGCTTTGGCGGAAGTGGCGCTGGCGGAAGTGGAGGCTGGCATGGCGGCGGAAAATGTCGGAAACATGGGGCGGAACTGATCCGCACTATAAACGAATCCCGCGCCGCCCGGGGGCGCGGCAAGGGCGCTATACTCAGGCCATACGCATTTTTACATTGGACCGACCATGAAAGCCCCGGCCACTGCCCTGCTCCTGCTGACCCTCCTCTGCGCCCAGGCAGCCGTGTCGGCCCCGGCCGAGCGGAGTCCGGCCGGCAAGGCCCCGGCGGCAGCCCCTGCCCCGCTCCAGGCCGACTGCAGCAAGAGCCGCCAGCCCCAGCGCTGCGAAGCCATGCAGAAGGCCCAGGCGGCCTGCCAGGACAAGTTCGGCCCCGAGCTGCGGGACTGCATCAACCGCCATACCAGCAGCCATCCCAACAGCCACCCCGGCGCCAAGAAGGCCGCCAAACAGCCCGCCAAATAAGGCTGCCAGCCGGCCTCGGGCCACCGCCCGGAGCCCTTCTCCAGCCTGGCCCGCCGCCCTTCGCCATTGAAACCCTACTCTTAATAGGGGATACTGGCGCTCCCCCGTTTGCCCCTCCGCCGCCCCCAGGGGATGGCAA
>NZ_JBXAST010000063.1:0-18222 GCF_058809645.1 Azospira sp. MPR-E4
GTTTAACGGCTGGCGGGGGAAAGGGCGAATCGGCTGGTCGGCGGCGGGGGCGGAATTGGCGCTGCTGCTCTCACCACCTGCCCGCCGGGCCGCACCGGACGGGCATCCGCCGGGTCCATGCCCTGTCACTGAAGCGTGGGCGGGCACTGGGCCTGATGCCCGCCGCTGCGGACCACCCCTGGCCCGGAGCAGGGTGCTAGCGCCAGGGTCCGCCTCCAGCCTGGCCCCTGGCGCGATGGGCAGGGCTTCAGGCGGCGCTTTGCGGCCCGCCGGCGACCCGGTTGCGTCCTTCTTCCTTGGCCCGGTAGAGCTGGGCGTCGGCCTGGCGTACCGCCTCGTCCATGTCTTCCTGCTCCGGCGTGGCCAGGGCGACGCCGACGCTGACCGTGACCTGGTGGTCGATGGGGGGCTGGCTGGCGGCGATACCGGCGCGGATTTTCTCCCCCACCCGGGCGGCGTCGGCCAGGCTGCTTTCGGGCAGGAGGACCATGAATTCCTCGCCGCCCACCCGGGCGATGAAATCGCTCTCCCGCACCAGGGTGCGCAGCGTCGCCGCCACATGGCGCAGCACTTCGTCGCCGCCGGCATGGCCCAGGGTGTCGTTGATGCGCTTGAAGAAGTCGATGTCCAGCATCAGCAGGCCGTAGCTGCCGCCATGGCGCCTCATGCGCAGGAATTCGTCCTGCAGGCGCTCGTTGGCGGCGAACCGGTTGGCCAGGCCGGTGAGGGCGTCCCGCCGGGCCAGCTGGTGCAGTTCCGCATTGGCCTGGGCCAGGGCGGCGGTGCGCTCGCTCACCTTCTCTTCCAGCTGGGCGTTGCTCTGGGCCAGGGCCTCCTGGTGGCTGAGCAGGGCGTCGGCCATGTCCTGAAGGGCCGCGGCCAGGCCACGGATTTCCTGGGGCGCGTCGGCCACTTCCAGGCGGGTCTTTTCCTCCCCCGCCTCGATGCGGTGGGCCAGCGCGGCTAGGCGTTCCAGGGGACGGCTAAAGCGGGTAGCGCTCCACCACACCAGGGCCAGGAAGAGGATGGTGGCAGCTGCCAGGGACAGCAGCACCACCCGCTGCAGGTGCCGCACATCGGCCAGGGTGCGGGTGATGGGCTGGCGTACGACGATGCGCCAGCCCAGGCTCTGGCCGGCAATGAATTCCCGAACCGGGGCCGTGGCAGTGAGGTAGGAAATATCGTCGCCCCAGCCATCGGTGGTGTAGGACTGGGGATTAAAGGCAGCCTTGTCCGGTGCCAGCAGAGTTTTTTCCTGGCCGTCGGGGTAGATCACCACGTTATCCTGGTTGACGATGAAGACGTCCAGGCCGTTGGTGGCCGCGTCGTGGGGTGTCATCACCTGGACCACTTCGGCGGCCCAGCGCCAGTGGGCGTGGGCAGCCAGGACTCCTCGCAGATGGCCGGCCTCGTCGAACACGGGCGAGGCGAAATCGATGAAGCGGACCGGCCCCTGGCCTTCGGCAGGGGGCAGCAGCTTGGCCAGCAGCAGGGCTTCGTGGAGGTCGCCGAAGAAAGGGCCCTGCCTGCCGTTGATGAACCAGGGCCGCTTGACCACACTCTGGCCTACCAGCATGCCGCCGGTAGCGGCACGCACGGTGCCCTGGGCATCGGCCAGGCCGATCCAGGAATACTGGGGATAGGTTTCCTGGACCCGCTCCAGGCTGGATCGAAAGTCGGAGCTGTCCAAGGGGGCGCGGCGGTAGAGGGGGCTCTGGGCCAGCAGCTCGATTTCCCGCTGCCGCTCCCGCAGGTTTTCGCCCAGCACCCCGGCCACGGCGGAGGCCAGGTCCCGCAGGGCCCCACCCCGGTCCCGCAGCAGCTGGGCGGCATAGATGTGGTTCAGATAGAGGTAGGTGGGCAGGCCCACCAGCAGGGCGAGGCCGACGAAGAGAAGGGCGAGACGGTTGCGGAAACTGTCCGGCAGGAATGTCATGGTTTGCTGACCAGCCACGGGCATGGAGTGGGTGGAGGGGCGGGCCCCGGGTGCGGCTATTTGACCACGGCCCAGGCGGACCGGCTAGATCGGGAAAACCACAACGCGGCAGGGCGGCTGAGGGCGAGGCTCATTCCATTTGCCGGGGGCCGCATCAGCCCGCCGCGGGCGATTCAGCCTGCCGGGTTTTGCTTGAAGGCCACCACGTGGTCCACGTCGAGGCGGATGCCGATTTTCTCGCCGAGGGCATGGTTGTGGTGGGAGGGCACCAGGGACAGCACCCGGGCGCCGCTTTCCAGGCGCAGGGTGTACAGGATGTCGGCGCCGCGGAAGGCCTTGTGTTCCACCGCGGCCTGCAGGGGGCTCTTGTCGTCGTGCACCACGTCGTCGGGGCGCAGCAGGATGTCCACGCCGCAGCCCTTGCCGCAGACGCCGCAGCCGGCGCTGCATTCGACGGGCACGCCGGATTCCAGGATGCCCAGTTCCATCTGCACCCGGTTGCCGGCCAGTACCGTGCCGGGGACGAACACGCCCTGGCCGACGAAGTCGGCGACGAAGCGGTTGGCCGGCTGGTGGTAGAGGTTGTAGGGCGTATCCCATTGCTGGATGCGGCCCTCGTGCATGACGCCGATCTCGTCGGCCATGGCGAAGGCTTCGTGCTGGTCGTGGGTGACCAGGATGGCGGTGGTGCCGGCCTTCTTCAGGATCTCCCGCACTTCCAGGGAGAGGCGTTCCCGCAGGTCCACGTCCAGGTTGGAGAAGGGCTCGTCCAGCAGCACCAGGCGGGGCGCCGGGGCCAGGGCCCGGGCCAGGGCCACGCGCTGCTGCTGGCCGCCGGAAAGCTCGTGGGGATACTTCTCGCCCTGGCCGGCCAGGCCCACCAGGTCGAGCATGGCTGCCACCCGCTGCTGCCGTTCGCTGCCCTTGGTCTTCAAGCCGAAGGCGATGTTGTCGGCCACCGTGAGGTGGGGGAAGAGGGCGTAGTCCTGGAACACCATGCCGATGCGCCGCTGTTCCGGCGCCAGCTTGAAGCCGGGGCGGCTCACCAGTTCGCCGTCGAGGGCGATGCTGCCGGCGGCGATGTCCTCGAAACCGGCGATGCAGCGCAGCAGGGTGGTCTTGCCGCAGCCCGAGGGGCCCAGCAGGCAGGCGATGACGCCGGCCTCGATGTGGAAACCGATGCCGTCCACCACCGTGTGGGCGCCGTAGCGCTGCATCACGTCCGCCAGTTCCAGATGGGCCATCTTTGGAGTCAGTTGAGAAGGATTGGCAATTATAATGTGCCGCGGCGCCTTTGCTGCCGCTTTTGCCGCTTCCGGCCACCCTTCCACCATGATCCCTATGCGCTCCCCCCTGCTGCCCGTCGCCGTTGCCATCGCCGCCCTGGTGGGCCTGCCCGTGGCCAGCGTGCTGACCCACCTCTTCGCCGGCGGCACCGGGGAAACCTGGCAGCACCTGGCGGCCACGGTGCTGCCCGAATACGTGGGCAACACCCTCTGGCTGTGCCTGGGGGTTGGCCTGGGCACGGCCCTGGTGGGGGTAGGCACGGCCTGGCTGACGGCCATGCACCGCTTTCCCGGCCAGGCCGTGTTCGAGTGGGCCCTGGTGCTGCCCCTGGCGGTGCCGGCCTATGTGCTGGCCTACGTCTATACGGACCTGCTGCAGTTCGTCGGCCCGGTGCAGACCTGGCTGCGGGAGACCTTCGGCTGGAGCAAGGCCGACTACTGGTTCCCCGAGGTGCGCAGCTTGGGCGGCGCCGTCGCCATGTTCGTGTTCACCCTCTACGCCTACGTCTATCTGCTGGCCCGGGCGGCTTTCCTGGAGCGGGCCTCGGGCATGCTGGAAGCGGCGCGGATGCTCGGTGTGGGGCCCTGGGCCAGCTTCTTCCGCGTCTCCCTGCCCCTGGCCCGGCCGGCCATCGTGGTCGGCGTTTCCCTGGCCCTGATGGAAACCCTGGCCGACTACGGCACCGTCGCCTACTTCGCCGTGCAGACCTTCACCACCGGCATCTACCGGGCCTGGTTCTCTTTGGGCGACCGCATCGCCGCGGCCCAGCTGGCCGCCAGCCTGCTCGGCTGCGTCATCCTGCTGGTGCTGCTGGAAAAACTCTCCCGGGGCCGGGCCCGCTTCCACAACACCACCGGCCGCAGCCGGCCCCTGGCGGGCCACACCCTCACCGGCTGGAAGGGCGCCCTGGCCACCCTGGCCTGCCTGCTGCCCCTCACCGCCGGCTTTCTCCTGCCCGCCGCCCTGCTGCTGAAAATGGCCCTGGCCGAGGGCGATGCCCAGTTCGGCCAACGCTTCCTCATCCTGGCCCGCAACAGCTTCACCGTGGCCGGCGTCACCGCCGCCGTGGCCGTGCTGCTGGCCCTGGTGCTGGCCTACAGCGTGCGCCTGGCCCGCCGCAGCCAGCCCGGCTGGCCCAGCCTGCTGGCCCGGGGCCTGAACCGGCTGGTGGGCCTGGGCTATGCCGTGCCCGGCTCGGTCATCGCCGTCGGCGTGCTCATTCCCGTGACCCGGCTCGACAACTGGCTGGCAGCCCAGTGGCAGGTCTGGTTCGGCGCCAATCCGGGGTTGCTCCTCACCGGCGGCATCGCCGCCCTGGTCTATGCCTACCTGGTGCGCTTCCTCGCCGTGGCCCTGCAGACGGTAGATGCCAGCCTGGGCAAGATCACCCCCTCCATGGACGACGCCGCCCGCAGCCTGGGCCTCTCCCAGGGCCAGACCCTGGCCCGGGTGCATGCGCCATTGCTGAAAGGCAGCCTGCTCACCGCCGGCCTGCTGGTGTTCGTGGATGTGATGAAGGAATTGCCGGCGACCCTGGTGATGCGCCCCTTCAACTTCGACACCCTGGCCACCCAGACCTACACCCTGGCCGCCGACGAACGCCTGGCCGAAGCCTCTACCGCCGCCCTGGCCATCGTCGCCGTTGGCATCCTGCCCCTCATCGCCATCTCCCGCCAGATCGCCCGTTCCCGGCGCTGAGGCGTCGTCTAGCCGCTGCGCGACGCCCCGGGGCGGCGGGTGCTACCATCGACGCTGCCGTATTCACTCAGGATGACGTCATGGCCCCCGCCAAACTGCTTGCCTTCGCCGCCGGCCTCGCCGCGCTGGCCGCCTCCACCGCCCCGGCCCAGGCCGGCATCTACAGCGACGACATGGCCAAGTGCCTGGTCCGCTCCACCACGCCGGCCGACCGGGCCTCCCTGGTCAAATGGATGTTCAGCGCCATGGCCCTGCACCCCGACGTCAAGTCCATGGCCCGGGTGGAACCGGCCCAGCGGGAAGGGCTGGACCGCAACACCGCCAACCTCATCGTCCGCCTCATGACCGAAACCTGCCGCAGCGAAACCCAGCAGGCCCTGACCCTGGAAGGCCCCCAGACCGTGCAGCAGAGCTTCCAGGTGCTGGGCCAGGTGGCCGCCCGGGAACTCTTCTCCAACCCGGAAGTGATGGCCGGCGTCGGCAACCTGGGCAAGTACGTGGACCCGGCCCGCTTCAAGGGCATGGCCATGCCCGCCGCGCCCCAGAACCCCCGCTAGGCCCGGCCAGGGCGATGGCCCAGGCCCGAGGCAGGACGGACCTGTCCGGGCAGGCATGCCGGAGATGCCCATGGCTATTGGCTTGTAGGCCATCCAGGTTATGCTGGCCGCCTCACCACTTTTTGGGCGCAACCGCACCCGTTCAAACAGCGGGGCAAACCCGCCGAACCGCCTCACCGACCCCACGCAAAGGAGCGATCAATGCAACGACGTGAAGTACTGAAGACCGTCGCCGGCGCCGTAGCCGCCGCCATGGCCACCTCCGCGGCCGCCGCCGCCCAGGACCACCAGCATCATCACCACGACCACGGCGCCATGGGCGGCAAAAGCTACGCCGCCCTGATCGACAGCAGCAGCGACTGCCAGAAGACCGGCGAAGCCTGCCTCGCCCACTGTCTGGTGCTGCTGGGCCAGGGCGACAAGGAAATGGCCGCCTGCGCCCAATCCGTCAGCGAACTGCTGGCCACCTGTAACGCCCTGATGAAGCTGGCCCTGCAAGGCTCCAAGTTCACCCCGGCCATGGCCAAGGTCGCCGCCGACGTCTGCGCCGCCTGCGAAAAAGAATGCCGCAAGCACGAAAAGAAACACGCCGAGTGCAAAGCCTGCGCCGACTCTTGCGCCGCCTGCCTCAAAGAATGCAAGGCAGTGGCTGCCTGAGCGGTCTGCCATCGTAAGAAACCCCGGATCGCGTTGCGGCGGTCCGGGGTTTTTTTATGGGCGGGAGTAGGGGCTTCGGACTGAATGGAAGGCGGGTATCGGCCAGAAGCAGCCCCTTGCCCCTCTTTGCCCATAACAGACATTGTTCCGGTGCGGTTGTCCGGCATATTGGTGTTGTTATACTGACAGCCAATATGGCAAATGACTGAAAGCTATGGGCTTAAGGCAGGAAATCTGTTGTCAGCAATATCAATTGTTATACGGGCGCAGGTGTCCGATTAAATTCTGTTAAAAATCACTCATCACTCGGAGCACAGTAATGGCAGCAGATAAGTTTGGTGAATTCGAAATCACGATTGCTCAAGACAGCGGATATCGAGCAAAAGATATTGCCGAATTCCTATTGCACTTTCAGGGTTTGTATATCGAGTGCTTCTCTATTGGAAGCAATGTCTCACTCGAGAAAGTAATCGAGAAACAGGCGGATGTTAATAAGTTTAGAGCCCCTAAATATGGTAGGTTGATTGATCACGTTTCTGCCCTTGAAAAAGCTGGGATCGGTGTTCCGAATGTTTTTCTCTCCGTTAAAGGAATAGAACTAAACAGTCCCCTACGAGTAGTTTTTTATGGAGTTATTCCCGCAATCGCCATGGCTGCGATACTTTCTGGAGGGAAGATTGAGACCCCGGCATTTAAGGCGGAACTTCCGCCTATAGGTGTTGGGATTAAGAAACTTCGCGAAGCTCTCCAGTATGAAAAAGAAACATCGCCGCCATTCGGCCAAGTAGACGAAGACGATTGGGCTCGCGCAATGGAAGAGTATGGTGGTGATGATGAGAACAAGAACATCATCAGACTGCTTACTGAAACGTGATTTCTAACCCTGCGGTCCACCGGACGCTATGCATCTCGCCGCTCAACGATACTTTGAGTTATCACCGCAGCAGCAGCGCCGAGTGCAAGTTGCGCTCTGTGAGCAAGCTCTGTCGGTTTGGGATTCTCTGTGCAGCGGAGAGATTCGTTACAAAGAGTCAGTTGCAGGCACTACACAGAGTCTCGATCTAGCCCTTCCCCGCGAAGCTCTCTTGGCGGTGAAGTCCGGCGCAGCAGCGCCGGAGATTGACCACCGTTACCTGGAGCCCTTGGCGGCTCTTCAAGATGAAGACTTGGCTCTCGATCCCAAGGCAGAATTCGCCTTCTACGCCATTCGAAATTTGTTCGTTAGCGTAGTTCTCAACCGCGAGGTCGATGCTTGGCTAATTCCGAATCAAGCTCTTTCAGCCATTGGTAAAGAGCATGCAATTGCTGCTTTGGAGAGCGCACTTGAAACCGCAACCTAACCCTGCAGTCGAGCGGGACAGCCAACAAGCTGCGCTTGTTGGTTCCCGTCGCGCTCCGCGTTCCGGCTGCCCCTCACTTCCACGTTAGGCGCTACATGGGTACAACTCAAGCACACTGCATTTGCTCCAGCGTTGACGAGCCATTTCTAGGTTTGTCTGTCAGTGAAATTCCAGAGCTAATGGACTTACTGGTGGAAGAGAAGACTAATTTCTGCGAGTGGATTACTGAATACACATGTCCCATATGTGGGCAGCATTGGCTGGAGAAATATGAATCCCACGGCCAAAGCGATATTCCCAGCGTTATTAAAGTTGGTATTGCATGAACACGCCTAACCTCCTAGTCGAGGCGCGGCTTCGTCGTTGGGACGCTACGCCGGCAAGTTGGCTCCGTCCTCCTCACCTTGCACGTTAGACATTTGGAGAAACGATGCCCTTCTTTGAAAGCCTTGGAGTCACGTCGCATGACATAGCACTTTTAGTTGGCTGCCCCATTGGTGGAGTTATTGGAAGCCTTGCACAAGCTATTGTTAAGACCATTGATTTGAACGGTCCGCCAAACAGAGAGGGGGATATGCGCTTGGCGTCAGAGGAGTTGAGAGAACTTCGCGGCCTTTGGTTGCACTTGCGGCTCACACTTGGCGGCATCTTGGGTTTTGTACTTGGGCTGTATTTTATTGGGGCATTACAACCCACATCTGCAACTGCAGCAAAGGTCATCGCGCTTTCAATTATCGCTGGCTATGCCGCACCAAAAGTCTGGGAGGCTCAAGAGAAGGTAGTTGATGGAAAGCTAAAACAACTTGCCGGATCTCAGACAAATCAACTTCAATCAGGGCGTGATGCCACGGATGCCTAACCATTACGTAGAGAAGGCTCCCCCACAAGCTGCGCTTGTAGGTTCCCTTGGCGGCTTCGCAGCTACGGCGGCCCCTCACGTCAAGCGTTGGCCCGAATAGATATGTGGCCATCGACGATCAAGACAGCAGTTCTGGTCGCGTGTGGGCGTCGCTGCGCTATTTGCCACAAGTTTTGTGGTATGAAGATGGAATGTCACCATATCGTTCCGGAAGCTGAAGGCGGGCCGTCCACCTTTGACAACTGCATTCCACTCTGTTTTGACTGCCACGCCGATGTAGGCAGTTACAACCCTCGCCATCCGAAGGGGACTCGATACACTACAGACGAACTGAAGGGGCATAGGGATAACTGGTTTAAGGCGGTGTCGCTCCTCGCCGAGCGTGAGCGCGAGCCGACAACGGACATTGAAGTGTATGAAAACCAGATCGTCGATTTGGTAGGCTTTGTTTGGCGCGAGACATTTCCAGGCAGGCCCGACTATTCGTCCTTTGAGACAGATGAACATGAGACCTACTGGATGCTTGTTCTTGCACATCCAGTCACGCTCGTCGCAATCCATTCTGAACACGGTGGGTCATACAAGATTACGGGCGTGAAGAGACTCCAGATGTCGCTCACTCAAGAGCAATACGACTTAAACCGGCACTTGGTTCTTTGCGATACACATGTTCGCGGGCGATTGTTTCCCTCTCATACAGGCCACCACCATGGCGATGCAAATATTGTTGTCGAAGCAATCTTGCCTGTGGGCTAGCCCTTCATTCGAGCGGACCTGCGAAAAGACCGCCCAGGCCACTCACTTTCACGTTAGCTGACGATGGCCACGCCCCTCGAAATTTCCTTCAACGTTCACATTGGTGACCGAACCGAGGTTGTAACGAGTGACGACCTTAAGGGCTATGCCGAAGCTATTTATCTCGATCATCACGCCGCCGGCCGATATAGCTCGCTATTCGTTCTCAACCTGCTTACATACGAGCGGCTGTACGGAATTAATCCATTTCAAGTCGTGGACGAGATTCGAACGTTGGAAGATTCCTCGAGGGTAACGAGAACGAAACCCGCATCGCAGTTCACCAGATATCCGCTGAAGGGGCTGTGGCACAAGCACTTCTTTTGTTCTCGGTTCATGGCGCACAACATGATGAACCACTTATCCGGTGGCAAGTTGGAGGAGTTGGTGAACGAAGTTCTCGACCCAAGCAAGTCGCCTGTTGTCACGGAAGGCATGATTCGTGAACTTTCTCACCGCGTTACGGTGGATGCGTTCGAGGAAAGAGCTTCAGCAGGAAATTTGACGGGTGAGTGGATCGTCTTTGCTAAACACGAAGAGAAGAATTTTTACCTCTGCATTGCCACGCATAACATGGGGGATGACTTCATCTTTAACAGTATCCGTGCTGCGTGCTGGCCGCAGTTTCCATTTCTTTCCGCCAATATGTCGCGTAACACTGCGGTTGAGGGGTCGCTGCGTGATAAAGCAGCGCAGCGCCCCTTACCTTGAAGATTGAACATCTGCTTTTTCGAGCGGGCAATTACCGTTAAGAGTGATAATGGACCACCACAGTTTTCATCCCTCTACAAAAACGCCGGCCCCAAGGCCGGCGTTTTTCTTTTGCTGCTACCACCTCAACTCACATGCTCTTCAAATGCTGGATGATCTCCCCGGCCATGGGCTGGGCGTCGCCGTAGAGCATGCGGCAGTTGTCGGTGTAGAAGAGGGCGTTTTCCACCCCGGAGTAGCCGGTGCCCTTGCCGCGCTTGATGACGATGACGTTCTGGGCCTGGTCGGCGTTGAGGATGGGCATGCCGTAGATGGGGCTCGATTTGTCGGTGCGGGCCGTGGGATTGACCACGTCGTTGGCGCCGATGATCAGGGCCACGTCGGCCTGGCCGAATTCGGCGTTGATTTCCTCCAGGTCGAAGATCTTGTCGTAGGGTACTCCGGCCTCGGCCAGCAGCACGTTCATGTGGCCCGGCATGCGGCCTGCTACCGGGTGGATGGCGAATTTCACTTCCACTCCGGCTTCTTCCAGCAACTCGGTCATTTCCCACACCTTGTGCTGGGCGTGGGCCACGGCCATGCCGTAGCCGGGCACGATGATGACCTTCTGGGCGTAGCGCATCATGGCGGCGGCGTCGATGGCGCCCAGCTCCTTCATGCTGCCGGCGATGGCCTCGCCACCCTGGGCGGCGCCGCTGATGGGCGTGAACAGGATGTTGCTGATGGGCCGGTTCATGGCCTTGGCCATGAGCTGGGTGAGCAGGGTGCCGGCGGCGCCGACGACGATGCCGGCGATGATGAGGGCCGGGCTGCCCAGGACGTAACCCTCGAAACCCACGGCCAGGCCGGTGAAGGCGTTGAAGAGGGAGATCACCACCGGCATGTCGGCGCCGCCGATGGGCAGGGTCACCACCAGGCCCAGTAGCAGGGCCAGGGCGAAGAAGGCCAGGATCAGCCCGGGGCCTGCATTTTCGGCCAGCACCAGGGCAGCGCCCAGGCCCACCACCAGCAAGGCCAGCAGCACGTTGACGACATTCTGGGCGGGCAGCCGGTAGGCCTTTTTCAGCAGGCCCTGGAGCTTGGCGAAGGCGACGCAGGAGCCGGTGAAGGAGACGGCGCCGATGAGGGCGCCGATCACCGCCAGGGTGACGGTCACCAGGCCGTGGGCCTCGCCCCGGGCCAGTTCCACGGCGGCGATGGCGGCCGCGGCGCCACCGCCCATGCCGTTGTAGATGGCCACCATCTGGGGCATGTCGGTCATCTTCACCTTCTTCGCCGACAGCCAGGCGCCGACGGTGCCGAGGGCCAGGGCCAGGGCCATCAGGCCCAGGTTGTGCAGGTCCGGCACGAGGAAGGTGGCGGCCACCGCCACCACCATGCCGACGCCGGCCCGCAGGATGCCCTGGCGGGCGCTGGCCGGGGAACTCATGCCCTTGAGGCCGACGATGAAGAGCAGGGCGCCGAGGAACCAGGGCAGCTGGACGTAGAGGGGCAGGTTCATTTACGCACCCTCCTTGCCGCCGGCCCGCTTGCCGGGCTGGAACATGGCCAGCATGCGCTCGGTGACGACGTAGCCGCCGGCGGCGTTGGCCGCCCCCAGAGCCACGGCGAAGAAGCCGATGGCCTGCTCCAGGGGCGTTTCGGCCCGGCCCAGGGCCAGCATGGCGCCCACCACCACGACGCCGTGGATGAAGTTGGAGCCCGACATGAGGGGGGTGTGCAGGATCACCGGCACCCGGGCAATGATCTCGTAGCCGGTGAAGGCGGCGAGCATGAAGATGTAGATCGCGATAAAGCCGTCCATTACGCCTCTCCCATGGCTTGTCTGACGCCGTTGTGCGTCGTCTTTCCGTCGCGGCACAGCAGGGTGCCGGCCACCACCTCGTCCTCCCAGTCGAAGGCCAGACGGCCTTCCTTGATCCAGGGCGAGAGGAAGTTGTAGAGGTTCTTGGCGTACAGCTCCGAGGCGTGGGTCGGCATGCGGGAAGCCAGGTTGAGGGGGCCGTGGATGTTCACGTCGTTGGCCACCACGTGTTCCCCCGGCTGGGTCAGGGCGCAGTTGCCGCCGGATTCGGCGGCCATGTCCACGATCACGGCGCCGTACTTCATGCCCTTGATCATGTCGGTGGTGACGATCACCGGCGCCTTCTTGCCGGGGATGGCGGCGGTGGTGATGACCACGTCGGCCTGGGCTACGGCCTTGGCCAGGCGCTCGGCCTGGCGTGCCTTCTCCTCGGCCGACAGCTCCCGGGCGTAGCCGCCGGCGCCATCGGCGGAGACGCCGGTGTCCACGAACTTGGCGCCCAGGGATTCGATCTGCTCCTTGGCGGCGGCGCGCACGTCGTAGGCTTCCACCATGGCGCCGAGGCGCTTGCAGGTGGCGATGGCCTGGAGGCCGGCGACGCCGGCACCGATGACCAGCACCCGGGCCGGGCGGATGGTGCCGGCGGCGGTGGTCAGCATGGGGAAGAACTTGGTGCAGCGGGCGGCGGCGATGAGGCCGCACTGGTAACCGGCACAGGAGGCCTGGGAGGAGAGGGCATCCATGCTCTGGGCCCGGGAAATGCGGGGCAGCAGCTCCAGGGCGAAGGCGGTGATGCGGCGTGCGTTGAGGGCCGCCAGGCGGGCCGGGTCCTCGAAGGGCTTGAGCAGGCCGATGAGGGTCGATCCTTCCGGCATGGCGGCGATTTCCTCGGCGCTGGGGGGCGTTACCCGCAGCACCAGGTCGGCGCCGCCGTAGGCCTCGGCGATGCCGGGCACGGCCTGGACTTCCGGGTAGTCGCTGTCGAGAAAGTGACTTTCGCTGCCCGCACTCTGCTCCATGCGGATGGCGGCCCCGAGGGCCATGAATTTCCTGGCGGTTTCAGGCACCAGCGCCACCCGGCGTTCGCCGGACGCTCGTTCCCGAACCACCGCGATGTTCAGCGGCATGGTGATGTTCTCCCAAAGACAAAGTGATGAAACTGTTTTATTTGCCCGGGATTATGGTGTTCGGGTAGCGGGTGCTGTATTAGGGGATACCCTACGCCTGAGTATGGAAAAGGGCCTGGGTGGGGCGCATCGGGCCTCGCTCAGGGCCGATTCGCCCGGCGTCGGCCAGAGTGGGCGTTGCTGGCAAGAAAAAGCCCCGCCGGATCGCTCCGGCGGGGCTTTTGTTTTGCTTTGCTCCCTTACTTCACTTCAAAGCGGGCCTGCAGGGGCTTGCGTCCGGGCAGTTCCACCGCGGCCACCACCTTGGCGCCAGGCTTGAGGCTGGCGGTGGTTTCCAGGCGGTTTTCTGCTGCCGGGGCCAGTTGCAGTTCGCGCTTGGCGCCGCCTTCCAGCACCGTCAGGCGGGCCTTGCCGCCCTGCACCGGCACCGGGGCGCCGTGCTGGGTGACGTAGAGGGCCACCTTGCCGGCCTGGTTCACCAGTTCCAGCTGGGCTTCGCCCGCTTCGGCGAAGATGCCGCCGTATTGGGGCTGGCCGTGTTCGGCATGGGCCATCACGGCGGCGGGGGCGGCCAGGGCGGCGGCCAGCAGCAGGGAGGAAGCGAGGGTGTGCAGTTTTTTCATGGCAGTGCTCCTTGGCAAATGGGAAATGATGGGTATGGGATGGAGGTTGGAAAATGGGCGCAGCATGGGCCGGCTCACAGGGCTTCGCCGCCGGCTTCCGCCAGCAGCCGTTCCGCCGCCGGCCGGGCATGGCGCCAGAACAGCAGGGGGGTGAGGAAGGTGTCGAGCAGGGTGGAGCTGATGAGGCCGGAGAAGATCACCACCGCCACCGGGTGCAGGATTTCCGTGCCCGGCTCGCCGGCTTCGAAGAGCAGGGGCGCCAGGGCGAAGGCCGCCACCAGGGCGGTCATCAGTACCGGTGTCAGGCGTTCCAGGGAGCCGCGGATGATCATTTCCTTGGTGAAGCCTTCGCCCTCGAAGCGCATCAGGTTGAGGAAGTGGCTGACCTTGAGGATGCCGTTGCGGGTGGCGATGCCGGCCAGGGTGATGAAGCCGATGAGGGCGGCGATGGAGAGGGGCTGGCCCGAGAGCCACAGGCCGATGACGCTGCCCACCAGTGCCAGGGGCACGTTGGCCATGATCAGCCCGGCCAGCAGGCCGGAGCGGTAGCGGCTGTAGAGCACCAGGAAGATCATCAGGGCCGAGACCAGGGAGAGCAGGCCGATGCGCCGGGCCGCCTCCTCCTGGGCCTGGAACTGGCCGCCCAGGGTGACGAAGTAGCCCTGGGGCAGGGGATGGGCCGCCACCACGGCGCGGATGTCCGCCACCACGTCGGAGAGGGCCCGGCCCTGGGCGTTGGCGGAAATCACCAGGCGGCGCCGGCCGTCGTCCCGGGAGATCTGGTTGGGGCCGTCCGACTCCTCGATCTGGGCCACCTTGGCCAGGGGCACCCGGCCCGCCGGCGTCTCGATCAGCAGCTGCTCCAGCCCGGTGGTGCCCCGGGCGCTTTCGGGCAGGCGCAGCACCAGGGCGAAGCGGCGGTTGCCTTCCACCACCTGGGTGATGCGCTCCCCGTCCACCAGGGACTGCAGGCTGGCCAGCAGCTGGGCCGTGGACAGCCCGTACTGGGCCGCCGCCCCCGCATCGATGCGCACCTGGATCTGGGGCGAGAGCACCTGCTTTTCGATCTCCAGGTCGGCCAGGCCGGGGATGGCCTTGAGCCGTTCCTGCAGGGGGCCGGCCTGGGCCCGCAGCACGTCCAGATCGTCGCCGAAGATCTTGATGGCGATCTGGGCCCGCACCCCGGAGAGCATGTGGTCGATGCGGTGGGAGATGGGCTGGCCCAGGTTGAGGGAGGCCGGCAGCACCGAGAGGCGTTGGCGCAGGTCGGCGAAGACTTCCTCCTTGCTGCGTTTGGAGGGCGTCAGGCGGATGTCCAGCTCGGTCACATGGACCCCTTCGGCGTGCTCGTCCAGCTCGGCCCGGCCGGAGCGGCGGCCCACGTGTTCCACCTCGGGCACCTGGCGCACCAGTTTTTCCGCCTGGCTGGCCATGCGCACCGACTCGGCCAGGGTGGCGCCGGGGTTGAGGCGCAGGGAGAGGATCAGGGCGCCCTCGTTGAAAGGCGGCAGGAAGGTGGTGGGAAAGAAGGGAATGGCCGCCAGGGCCAGCAGCACCGCCGCCGCCGTGCCCGCCAGCACCGGCCGGGGCCTGGCCAGGACCCGCTGCAGCAGGGTCCGGTAGCGTTCCTTGAGCCAGCGCACCAGGCGGGTGTCGCCGTCGTGCAGGTGCTTCATCTTCGGCAGTAGGTACCAGGCCAGCACCGGGGTCAGGGTCACCGCCACCGCCAGGGAGGCGAGGATGGAGACAATGTAGGCGGTGCCCAGGGGGGCGAACAGCCGGCCCTCGATGCCCGGCAGGGCGAACAGGGGCACGAACACCAGGGCGATGATGACCGTGGCGATGACCACCGCCGAGCGCACCTCGACGCTGGCATCCCGCACCAGGGTCAGCAGGCGGGCCGGGCTCAGGGCTTCGTGGCGGGCCCGGGCCAGCTTGAGGCGGCGCAGGATGTTCTCCACGTCCACCACCGCGTCGTCCACCAGTTCGCCGATGGCGATGGCGATGCCGCCCAGGGTCATGGTGTTGATGGAGAGGCCGAAGTACTTGAAGACCAGGGCCGTGGTCAGCACCGAGACGGGGATGGCGGTGAGGGAGATGAAGGTGGTGCGGAAGTTGCCGAGGAAGAGGAACAGCACCGCGGCGACGAAGACCGAGGCGGCCAGCAGCTTCACCTCCAGGTTGTTGATGGAGGCCTCGATGAAGTTGGCCTGGCGGAAGGTCACCCGGGGCGCCGCCAGGCCCGGCGGCAGGGCCTTCTCCATGTCGGCCAGGGCCGCTTCCACGGTGCGCGTCAGGGCCACGGTGTCCGCCGCCGGCTGCTTCTGTACCGACAGGATCACTGCCGGACCGCCGTCG
Organism: Azospira sp. MPR-E4; assembly: GCF_058809645.1. NCBI lineage: Bacteria > Pseudomonadati > Pseudomonadota > Betaproteobacteria > Rhodocyclales > Rhodocyclaceae > Azospira > Azospira sp. MPR-E4. The sequence goes on from NZ_JBXAST010000063.1 coordinate 15,753, forward strand.
TAGCCCGCGTCGCCGCGCTTGATGGCCGGGGCGAAGGTGACGTTGGCGATCTGCCGCAGCAGGATGGGCTGGCCGTTTTTGGCGGTGACGGCCAGGTTCTGCAGGTCCTCCAGACGGGAGGTACGGCCCAGGTGGCGGATCAGATATTCCCGGCCGTTGAGTTCTAGGAAGCCGCCGGAGGTGTTGGCGGCGTAGCCCTGCAGGGCCACCTTCAGCTGCTCCAGGGAAATGTCCAGACTGCCCATGAGACGGGTGTCCGGCTGCACCTGGAACTGGCGTACCTCGCCGCCGATGGGAATCACCTGGGCCACCCCGGGGATGGACAGCAGCCGGGGCCGCAGCACCCAGTCGGCGTATTCCCGCACTGCCATGGGCGTGGTCTTGGCCGGGTCGATGGGGATGGCGATGAGCAGGATCTCGCCCATGATGGAGGAGACCGGCGCCATGCGCGGCGTCACCGCCGGCGGCAGGGCTCCCTCCAGGGTGGTGAGGCGCTCGGCCACCATCTGCCGGGCCCGGTAGATGTCCGTCTCCCAGTCGAAGCTGAGGTAGAGGATGGACAGGCCGGCGGAAGAGACGGAGCGGATGCCCGCCACCCCGGGCAGGCCGTTCATGGCTGTTTCCAGGGGGAAGGTGACCAGCTGTTCCACCTCCTCCGGGGCCATGCCACCGGCCTCGCTCATGAGGGTGACGGTGGGGCGGTTGAGGTCGGGAAAGACGTCCACCGGCGTGCGCGACAATTGCAGGCCGCCGAAGACCATCAGGGCGAAGGCCGCGGCCAGCACCAGGAGGCGGTTGGCCAGGCTGTTTTCCAGGAGCCACTTGAACATGCCGGTTCTCCTAGCGCACCTGGTTGAGCAGGGGGGCGCCCTGCACCACCACCCGGTCGCCCGGGGCCAGGCCCTGGGTCACCGCCACCCGGGCCCCGTCCAGGGGCTGGTAGCGGATGGCCCGGGGCTCGAACAGCTCGGGGCTGCGCTTGACCCAGAGGATGGTCTCGTTGCTCGGATTCTTCACCAGGGCCGTGGCCGGCACGGCCGCCGCCTCCAGGGTGCCCTTGAGGCGCACCTGGACCTTCACCGGCTGGCCCAGGGCCAGCCACTGGCCGACGCCGGCGCTGTGGTTGTCGAAGATCACCGGCAGGGCCTGCTCCTTGAGGCGCCGTCCGGCGCCGAGGAATTCCAGGGGAATGACTCGGGGCGCGGCCGGCCCGGCACCGGCGCCGCCTTCGCTGACGGCGACACTGGCCGCCTCGATGGCTTCGGCAGCCAAGGGCGTGTAGGCCATGGCCTCGATGTGCAGGCTGTCCGGGTCCACCACCTCGAAGATGATGTCCCGGGCCTCCACGATCTGGCCCGCCATGCCGTTGGCGGCGGCGATGACGCCGGTCACCGGCGCCACCAGGGTGTCCCGGTTGGAGAGGCCGCCGCCCACCGCCGCGATGCGGCCCTTGAGGCTCTTCACCTCGCTCTCGGCCGCCTCGATGTCCTTGCGCGGCACCGTGTCGGCCAGTTCCTGCAGCCGGGCCAGGCGCTTTTCCGCCAGGCTGCGGGCGGCCTGCAGCTCGGCCAGCAGGGCGCTCTGGTTGGAACGCTCGATCTGGCCGGCGCTGGGCACCACGTAGGCCAGCACCTGGCCTTTCTGCACCTTCTGGCCAACGCTGGGCAGGCCCGCCGGACCCGGCTCCAGGCGCCCGGCCAGCATGGACTGGACGCGGCCGCCCTTGTGGGGGTCCATGATCACCGTGGCGTTCAGCTCCAGGGTGCGGGGCAGGGGGCCGGGAGTGACCGGCAGGGTGCGGATCTCGATCTGGCGCTGGCTGGCCTTGGGCAGGAAGACGCTGCCGTCGGCCTGGCGCCGGGGTGCATCGCCGGAGACCGGGGCGGCGGCTTCGTCGCCGTGGCCTTCGTGGGCCTGCAGGGGCATGGCCGGCAGGGCCAGAGCGGCGCCCAGGCAGGCGGCGAGGGATGCCCGCAGCAGCAGGCGGGACGGGATTCTACGGGCGCTCATACGGCACCTCCTTGTCGTTGCTGACGGCGGCGCCATGCCAGGCCAAGGCCCAGCAGCAGTGCGGCTGCCAGGGCAAGGCCGGCCAGCAGGGCCGTGGATATTGGGCTGGAGGCCAGGGCGTGATCCTCATGCACGTCCAGGTCCCCCAGCAGCAGGTCGCTTTCTTCCGCCTGTCCCTCGGTGGCGGGCAGGCTCAGGGTGAAGGTCAGGCTGTGCTCGCCGGCCTGTTGCAGGGCGGGCAGCAGGGCGGCGTCGCTAAGCAGGTAGTCGCCGTGCTCGGGGCGGAAGGCGGCGACGGCGCTCTGGCCGCCGCTTTCCACTTCCAGCCGGGCGTTGAGCACCGGGGTGTTGTCGGCGCTGCGGTCCAGCCACAGCACCAGCCCTTCGGGACGCAGCCGGCCCACCAGTTCGAACTGGTCGGAGACGGCCTCCACCCGGGGGCTGGGGGCGGGGCTGCCGG